>NZ_QSIG01000027.1:0-47830 GCF_003468525.1 Prevotella sp. AM34-19LB
GTCTGTTTATGTAAAATCTTTCAAAGAACTCTTTCTTTATGTTGCTAAGAGAAAGTGTATTTCTCAAAAGCGAGTGCAAAAGTACTAACTATTTTTCATTCCACCAAATTTTCCGAGAAGAAAGTTGCATTTTTCTTTCGAATTTAACACTCATAAACATTTTTCGCATTTAAAATCCATTCATCTCCTTATTATATATACGCGCGAAAGACAGTTTGTGTTCGGGCACACATGCACATTTTAAGCTAGCAAGACTAAAACATTTATCAGGATTCAGCAAATTCTATCCATAAAAGAAGGAATATCTTGAAACATTTCACAAAAAAGAGGCATATTATTTGGCTATTACAGTATTTCTTCGTATTTTTGCCTTGCCTATTCAAGAGTTTTTGATTATATAAAAAGATTTTAATTATATAAAAGGAGAAAAGTATCATGAAGATAATCGTTTCACAAGAAATAGAATCAGTATGTCCTACTTTTGTAGGTGCATGCGTAGAAGCTCATGTTGAGAACTCGCCTTATTGCAAGGAACTTTGGGATGAGATAAATGCACTCGGAGAAAAGTTTAAAAGTTCTCTCACAACAGAATCGCTCAAGGAGATAAGCGGTATTGCTGCAACAAGAAGGGTATATCGCGCCTGCGGCAAGGACCCTTCACGCTATCGCCCGGCATCTGAAGCCCTTATCCGCAGAATACTGCAGGGCAAGGAACTCTATCAGAGAGACACCTTAGTTGATCTGGTAAACCTGGCAAGCATAGCCTATGGCTATAGCATAGGTGGTTTTGATGCCGACAAGTTCGAGGCGACACGCTTACTTTAGGAGTAGGCAAGGCAGGCGAGCCTTACGAAGGCATAGGAAGAGGAATGATCAATATAGAAGGCTTACCTGTATATAGAGATGAAGCGGGAGGTGTAGGAACTCCTACCAGCGACCACGAACGTACAAAAATGACACTCGGCACCACTCACCTCGTGGTTCTCATCAATGGATATGATGGTGACGAACAACACGTACGTGAGAATGCCGAGTTCATTCTGCAGCTCTTAAGCAAATATTGCAAGAGCAGCGGGGGAAGTTATTTTTTCTATCAATGACTTGCCTTCAATTCCTTGTCCCATTTCAAGAGTCGCTGATACTCTTTCTTGGTAATTCGCATAAAGCTACCATGCTGAGGACCCGTTACGCCCTTGATATCAACAGGATCTGAGAATTTGCGGAGATACTTATCTGCCTTACAGATGCGATAGTGCTTAGCTGATCGCTATACTGGATATAAGCTACACGCCAGGTATCATCGCCCATCAACTGGAAGGCAGAGCTACCTTCGCAATTCTTCTTACCTTCGAAACTTACGTAGTCATCCTCTACCGGTTCACCCCATCCGTGGTTCAAATGCTTGCTGGTAGCAGTATAGATACCAGGTTTTCCACCTTCCTTCTTGATAAGCATGTGATAAAGACCATCGCTCTTCAAGAAGTTGATGTCAGCATCAATGGTAGCATACCCCCAATCGAAAAGAAGCTTTGGAGTAGTAATCTTGGTGAAAGACTTGTCAGCATAGCTATAATACATTCGATCGTATTTTTCCTCCGCACGATTAAGCATAGAATAATAGATCATGTATCCACCCTTCTCACCATTTTCCCAACGATAGTCAGGATCCCAGAATATCTGAGGAGCCCAGACACGGTTGATGGTACTCCAATTCTTGTAAGGAGACTGAGCGGTAGCTGCATCACAGAAATTCTGCATACCCTTACGATAATCGAAAGTTACACTGGTCCAGCGAATTAGATCATCACTCTTCAAGAGATCGATACCATAGTTATCCCACTTATGGCTTTTTGCCACACACATATCCGTGGTCACCATAATATATCCCTTTCCATTATGGGTTCGGGTGATATAGGCGTCTCGGGTTCCCCCTTCGATACGCGCATGCTCAGCAGGATCGAAGATTGGCTTACCATCAATAATGTCCTGATAGTTGTAGCCATCACGAGATACTGCATACGCGGTCCACTCTCCCTTATCACTCATGTGACAATAGAGATAACCATAATCACCCTTTACTAAATTCTGTGCTGTCGTTGGCATGAAAGCAGCCAAAGCCAGAAGTACTGTAGATAATTTCTTTTTCATTTATTTTTAATTTGTTAGTTGACAATTACAAGATGATGCTGCAAAATTACAACATTTTCCAGAAACTACCAAACCCTACCCCCCTTGTAGTCATTAAAATGCAGAAAAGTACTCCTTTTTGAACGATTTTTTACCTTCCATCCTATAACCAAAAAAGGGGACCGGCCACTGCCAGTCCCCAAGACGAGAGAGATATAAGTGTTGACTAAGTCAACAACGAGGCAAATCACTTTGCCTAATATTATATCCATTTATTATTTTAATAGAGTTTAATCTATTATTCATAGAAGCCAGAATGTCTAACTCCCGAGATGCGATAAGTCAAAGCATTATCATCATCGCTGAACTTAACCTTGTAGCAGATGCTATCACAAGGAAGTCCATGAAGGTTCTTTCCCTGATTCAATAACACCTGACCTTCGAGCAACTCAACATTGCCTGCCTCAGCATTTGAAGGATTATAGCTAGAACCAGCAGCTGCAGAGAAAGTTTTGGCAGCATAATCTACATTCACTTTCATCTGGACGCCCCAGAAGCCAGCATCCTGCAACCACATTTCCTTATCGCTATTGGCAGCAGTATTGTAGGTATTCACAGTAATGGTACCCAATCCATACGGATCTTCATACAAAACATTACCGTTTTCATCTACAGCATCAACCTGTACTTCCCAAATACCAGCCATCTGCTCAACGGCAGTTCCACCAGCCGACTCATCAGTCTCAGTATCACAAGACACAAGAGCGAAGCAGCCCAGCAAGGCGAACATAAACATTGAAATATATTTCTTCATAATCTTATTCCTTTAAAATCTTATTTTTTTTATTACTTCAATGTGATGACGAAATCCATTGATGTAGCATAATTCACCACGTAAGAGATTTCTCCTGTAGCAGGATCATACTTTCCATCCTTAAAGCCAGTAGCAGAATCGCCCCAACCTTCCACAGAACTAGAAAGCAAGACCAGAGAATTATCAGCCAACAACTGGAAGTAACCTGTCATTGCGTAACTTGAACCATAACCAGCCTTCTGGTCATAGTAACCACCCATCATATCACTTACATAGAAGATGCCAGGTGCAGCCTTAGTAACCTTCACGGTATAACCAGAGAAAGCTGTAGTAGCTACAGAACCATCATCTTTGTGATAATCACGATGAGAACCAGCCTGAAGAGTATAGGTACCCGACATATCTGTTGTAATGGTTGGATCACAGACGGCTACCGTACGAGTAGTAGATACAGAGAAGCCATCAGCATTTGTTGCTGAATAAGTGATGTAATACAAACCAGCCTTAGAAGCATCTACAGTACCAGAAGTTACTACCTTAGAAGAATAATCCTCTCCATTCAATGTAGCTTTACATCCCTGCTCTGTATAAGTGGTGCCGATAGGCACCTGAACAAAGTCATCACCCTGGATTTCCAAAACCGGATAATATGTAATCCTTGAATCAGTAAACTCCTCATCATCGCTGCAAGAAGTAAATCCTGCAGCAGTCATGCTGAGCATCAAGGCCAAAAACAATATCTTTTTCATATCTTTTATCTTTATATAATGAATGAATAAAAGTACCTATTGATTACTTTACGTCCCAGAATACAGGATCTGCCAAAGTCTTAACGGCAGGAGTATTCTTGTTCAACTGACGTGCAGATGAAGGATAAGGCATACGCTTGCACAAGCCGTTCTTACCATAGTAATTAACAGCAGGCACAATCAGATTACCGGCAGTATAGCTTGTAGGATCCTTATGAACCTTCTCAGCAGAAGCAGAAGACACGGCAGGAACATCAGTACGACGCTGCTCAGACCAAGCCTCAAAGTGATTACGATAGAACAAAGCAACCCACTTCTGCATATAGATCAGCTTCAACTTATCTTCCTTGGTAGCCTGCTTATCAAAGTTTACCTTATCACCCGCAATGAAATCAGAGTAGCCTGCAACCTGACGAGACAAGAAGTCATTCTCAACAGCAGCCTCATAATCAGCCTTGGCAGCAGCCTCATCATTGTTGAATCGCAACTCAACTTCGGCCTTCAGGAACTCAACCTCGCTAAGAGTAAAGAGATAAACCGGCATAGCTTTGGCAACCTCGGTATTAACGAGGCTTACATCCTTATCCATCAACTTAGTACCATCCCATTCCAAATACTTAGTCTTTGCACCAGGAATCTCACCTACATACTTTCCACTTGCAGCAGCCTTGTTCAAAGCATAGGCTTCACGAGGGTCGTTGGTAGCATTGAAGTAGGTTACCAATGGGTATGCAGCACAGAAATTGTTTGCATTCAAAGAGAAGATATTACTATACCAAGGATTATACTGTCCCTCTGCATTGCTATATACATTAAATACTACATCAGAAACCGGGAGGATACCGCTAGCCACGATAGCCTTAGCCTTGGCAGTATAATTAGCCGCATCTACATTTGCATCAATCAGACGCATATACATACGAAGACGGAGGGCATTGGCAAAACGCTTCCAGCTATCCAGATTCTTGCTGAACATAGGGTCGGTCATATCGATGTTGTCAGAAGCTGCAATAGCAGCCTCAGCTTCATCCATTGCCTTCAAAACATTCTCATAGACACTCTGACCATCATCCCAAACCGGATTAGGATTAGCACTACCCTGGCAGGCCTCTGTATAAGGAGCATCGCTACAAGCATCTACCATATACTGCATAGCCAAAGCAGTCATTACTTTGCATACATAAAGGTTGGCAGTATTAGTAGTCTTACTCTCAATATCCTTGATATCAGTCATCGCACCGGCATAGATGGTACTATAGCAACGGTCGAAGAGCTGAGAAGCCTCATCAAAGTGAAGCTCAGCAATGTCGTTATACTGATTATACTCAGGACGCTGCTCAAAATACTGAGCAAAATAGCCACCATAGGTGAACATCGCATCACCAGGAACCGCAGCTATGGCATTCTGCACAGCAGGGAACTCCAATGAAGGTGTAATATCACCAGAAGCAGGATAGTTTGGATTCTCATTGATATCCATATCGCAGCTAGAAAGCGCCAAGAGGCAAGCTGCACTATATAATAATATTTTTTTCATAAATGATCCACCTTTAGAATTTAACAGAAACATTGAAACCCATCTTGCGTGAGCTTGGGTTAGCAGAATACTCACCGAAGTTACCAGACAAGTCGTTACCGAATGAACTTGACTCTGGGTCGATGAATGTATTGCTAGAAGGTGTCCAGAGGAAGAGGTTGTTACCGAAGACAGAAACCTTAACGCCAGTCAAGAATGTCTTAGCCAACCAAGCCTTTGGCAAATCCCAAGAGAGAACTACAGAACGAAGCTTTACATAACTCTTGTCAACCAAGAATTCTGCATCGTAATTATCAGCACCATTGTTCCAATAGTTGTAGATATTGGTTGGCGTCAGAGCTGTAGTATTCTCTGTATAGATAGGAGCACCATTAGCATCTGTACCAGACTGAACCACAGAATTTGGAATAATCCATGGGTTACGATGGTTGTATGCAGTCTGGATAGCATTACCGGTGAAGTATGTAATATTCTTGGTACGAGAGAACATCACACCACCCTTACGGATATCAAAGTCGAATGACAAACTGACACCCTTATAAGACAAGGTATTAGAAATACCCATCTGATACTTACTGTTCATGCTACCTACAATTTCCTGCTTATCAGTCTTCTGAGGAAGACCATTTGCATCTACGATCAAACGTCCCTGGTCATCACGCTTAGAAGTATAAGCCTTGAACACACCGAGTTCCTCACCTACGATAGCATAGAGAGAAGTACCGCCAGAGAAACCATAGATAACAGATTCACCGCCGAGTTCCTCAGGCAAAGAAATTACCTTACTCTTGTTCTTGGTGAAGTTCCAAGAGAGATCCCATTTGAAATCCTTGGTCTTAATAGGAGTTACGCTTACCAAAGCCTCAATACCACGGTTGCGAATCTTACCAAGGTTCATGTTCTGATATGTGTAACCAGAAGCTGGATCCATATTCAAAGAGAAGATCTGCTTGTCTGAGTTTCTGTCGTAATATGAAACATCAAATGAAATACGGTTCTGCAAGAATGCCATGTTCAAACCAAACTCAAACTCTGTAGTCATCTCAGGACTCAAAGTATTACTACCCAGAGTATTGCCCTTGGTATAAGCATTGTAGTTACCATTGGTGAATGGGAATTTACTAGAACCCCAGCCTGAAGTATTAGCTGAAGCCTGAGCATAGACAGAGTTTGTCATATATACGCTGGCATCATTACCAGTCTTACCCCAAGCAGCACGGAACTTACCGAAAGTCACGATCTTCTGAGCCTCAGGAGACAGGAACTTAGAGAACACGAAGCTACCTGTTACACCAGGATAGAAGAATGAGCGGTTACCCTTAGGAAGAGTTGAAGACCAGTCGTTACGGGCGGTCATTGTCAAATAAGCCCAATCGTCCCATCCGAGTTCGACCTGACCATATGCACCCATCAAGCGACGAAGTGACTGATACTGATCAAGAGTTGGTTTCTCAGAAGAGTTTGTCAAGTTGAAATAAGTAGGTATAGTCAAATTAGTAACTGCACCATACAAGTATGTGTATTTACGCTCATTACCATTGAAACCGAGAGCTGCGTTTACATCCAACTTATCGATGAACTTATGGGTGTAATTGAACATTGCATTGAAGTCCATCTCGCGGCGACGCTCAGTCTGCTCAGTTACAGAACCTGTCAATGACTTCAATGCATCCGCCCAGTTTGGAGTGTTTGCATAAAGTGCAGACATGTTTGGTTCACCGGTGTTATGATCACCAGTAGTTGTATCAAGACCGAAACGGGTAGAGAACTTCAAATCGGTGAAGATATCCCAGTCAAACTGCAACTTACCATAGAAACGCTCTGACTCATACTCATTTTTGTAGTTATTCAAGATATAGTATGGGTTGGTTACACCGTAAGGAGTATAGTAATAACCAGGTGTATTGAATGGATCATTCAGGTCCTTCATCTCTACGATACTGATATCGCGAGGAGTCTGCATGATGGCATTATACATAGAACCCGTCTTCTGACCAGTAGTCACGAAGTTGTTCTTCTGATAAGCATAGTTGGCAGACATGCTCAATGTTACATTCTTGATCTTGTGAGAAGCTCGACCAGAGAATGTATATTTGTTGTAACTATCCGCATCAGTAGGGATAATACCATCATCATGAATCTGAGAAAGACTCAAGAAGAAATTACTAGCATCAGTTGCACCATTGAAAGATACACTGTTGCTGTAGCGAAGACCCGTGTCAAAGAAGTCCTTGACATTGTTCTTTATAGGAAGATAGCTCTTCAGTTTCTGAGAGTTATCATAAACATTACCATATTTCAAGGTTGAGCCATCGAAAGCTGGTCCCCAAGAACCATTCTCGATATCAGTCTTGTCACCATACCATCCCATACCGAACTCGTTCTGGAGCTGAGGCAAGCGAAGCACTGACTCAAACTGCAAACCACCATTATACTCTACACCAATACCCTTGTTCTGCTTCTTACCACTCTTGGTAGTAATCAACACAACACCATTGGCAGCACGGCTACCATAAAGTGCTGTTGCGGCAGCACCCTTCAGAATGGTCATGCTGGCAACATCGTCAGGGTTTACGGCATTGGCACCGTTACCAAAGTCATAACCATTATCCAAGCCATTACTGCTGGAAACAGAAGAGTTGTTCAATGGCACACCATCAACAACATACAAAGGCTGATTGTTACCCGACAATGAACTGACACCACGGATGATGACAGAATTAGAAGAACCTGGGTCAGAAGATGTTGAAGAAATCTGCACACCAGCTACCTTACCTGCAAGACTAGACATAACGTCGTTGGTACGAGACTCAGAGATTTTCTCACCGCCCACAACAGCAGCAGAATATCCCAAAGCCTTACTAGAACGGGAAATACCCATCGCAGTAACAACAACCTCATCAAGGTTTCTTGAGTCTGCAACCAGCATAATCTTCATCTTAGCAGAAGCTTTTACTTTCTTTGGCTCCATACCAAGATAAGTAACTTCGAGAACAGCATCCTTACTTGCATTTGGCAGAGTAAAGTTACCATCCACATCTGTCACTGTACCAGTCTTTGTTCCTGCGATTTTAACAGATGCGCCAATCACTGGCTCACCGTCTTCCTGAGAAACAACTTTACCTGTAACAGTAGTCTGTGCGAGAGCCATTCCTGTTGAAAGAACAAGCCCTCCCATTAACATGGTTAGTCTTTTTGTCATAATTTCTCTCTATTAAATTTAACAACTTACAAATATCGGATGCAAAGATACATACTTTTTATAAAATAAACAAATTTTTAGCTAACAAAATGCTACCTAAAACCATTTTCCTTCTACTTTTTGTATATTTTCCGCATATTTCCCTACTTTTCGACAGTTTTAAAGCACTTTAATCTACAAAAAGACACGTTTTCAAGAAAGCATCAGACAAACAGACGGTTTTCAAAACAAAAGATAAGCGTGATGTTTTCAAACAAAACACCACGCTTACCTTATATTCTATAACAAAACGAAAGACACCCATCTGCTTCCATTTAGAATCGGAATCAAAATCCTCATCTATTTTAAATAACACCATACTTGATGAGGCATTTTTCACTCCATCTTCATCCACATGAGTCGTAATGTAATCGGCTACCAGCTTCAATTCTTCACCAGCATTGCCCATTGCCACACCTACACCTGCCTCCTTGATGATAGAGATGTCGTTGCCACCATCACCGAACGCCATAGTTTCTTCAATGTTCAAGCCGAGATAATCAGCCATTGCGTGGAGCCCCTTTCCCTTATCGGCTCCACGCGCCGTAATATCAGTAAAGGCAGGGTGCCATCTTCCGGAAGTACAGTTTGCGAGCGTAGGCATCAGGAGCGCTTCCTGCTCTACGGTGCAGAAAGGAGTGACCTGCAAGATGGCCTCATCGCCCAAAGCATCTACATCCGTGATGAAGATACTGCTATCTACTCCCAATCCCTTGCAGAAGATTTCATAAACCTCGTCGGTATAATGATGAATGGCAAAACGGCTCTCGCTTACCACGATGGCAGGATAGTTGTCTCTATCAGCTGCTCGATGATTTTCTTCACGTCAGAAGGAAGGATGGCGTGCTGGCTCACCAATGTATCCTCCACAAAGCAGCGAGCCCCATTGGCTGTGATGTAACCATCGATGAGATGCTCTATCTGACCGAGGTTATTGATGATCTGCTTGGGGCGTCCCGTAGAAATATACACCTCTACCCCATTCTTCTTAGCCTGCTCCAAAGCATCCACAGTACTCTGCGGAATCCTGTGAGACTTAAAACTCACCAACGTGCCGTCGATGTCGAAAAACAATGCTTTTATCTTCTTATCCATAAATATATCTTGTTCCTTATTATTTAAACCCAAATCCTTATCATGTAAATACCATGCCGTATTTATCATTTCTCTCGCGCGTACCTTATTATATATAGATACAAATGATTCTTCTCGCTGAAAAAACGGGTGCAAATATACGAAAAAACAGATAATTAGCCAAAGATATGCAGTTTTTTTTAAATATCCTTGCCATTTTCGCAGAAAAAGCGTATATTTGCAGCGACTTTCATGCGCAAGAAAACGTCTTGCACCACGCATAGAAAGCAAACTAAAAGCTTAGTGATATGAAGAAGAAGACCTATGTCTGGCTGGCATCCCTCTTACTGATGCTAGTAGCTACGCTTACTTCATGCGAAAAGTTTGCACTCGATGATTCGGGTACCAATTCACATGACGCAAACGCCAATGTAATCATCCATGCGTCCGTGGCAAAGAAGTCACAACAATCCAACAGTTCCATTCAGAAAAACAATTCTACGAGAACAAGAAGCGGAAAAGGAGATTCCGGAGATGAGGAAGAAGGAGATGAAGACGGATTGGATGAAGGAGATGAGGAAATAGAGGGAAAGCCTCTAGAAGATTACTGCTCCCGGCTCTCCATCGCCATTTTTGATGGAGAGGAAAAGGTGAAGACCCTGAATCTGAAAGCAGAAGACGGCTACGATGATATCGGGATTAATCTGGATGCGGGAAAATACCGAATGGTTGCCATCGGCCACAACGGAAGCGGCAACTGTACGATCAGTTCCCCAGAGAAAGTGAAATTCTACAAGAACAAGATGACCGATACCTTCTTCTATTACGGCACTTTCAATGTGACAGATGGAGAAGATACGGATGATTACATCCTGCTGAATAGAGCCGTGGCACAGTTTAAGGTCCATATCACCGATGCCACCATCCCCGCCGAGGCGCACAGCATCAAGTTTTACTATACGGGAGGCAGCAGCACCCTTGACGCCGTAACGGGTTATGGATGCGTACAAAGCCGGCAGACCGAAAGCTTCAAGCTTCAGGAAGGCAAAAGGGATTATTCGGTCTATACCTTCCCTCGCGAAGAGAACAAGGGATTGAAAATGACAATCAACATCCTGGATGCAGATGCTCAGAGCATCAAGGAATATTCCAAGGAAGGCATCCCGGTGAAATGCAACAACATCACCCAGAGCAATATCAGCATCAAAGATCATACCATCTCCGACCCTGACCAGAAAGAAGATGATGATTCCGGAAAAGGAAACCTGGGATTCACCGTAAATCCCGACTGGGAAGGAGAAATCATTGTTGAATTTGAATAGAAGAATGTTCCATTTTTCCATAATGTAAGGCATTTTTCGATTCTTAAAGATTTGATAATAAAAAATCCTTTGTGGTTTGCGAATATTTCCATAAATTTGCACCGATATTATAATATTATAGTAAAGGAATGAAAAAAATATTAACTCTTATCATGCTGATGGGAGCAATGACTGCAGCCGAGGCTCAAACGATGGTTCTGAACCTCGACAGTTGTCGTGCGATGGCGCTACGCAACAATAAGCAGATCAATGCCTCAAAGCTCAAGAAGGACGTGGCGACCAACCTGAAGAAATCGGCGCGCACGAAATATTTGCCAAAGGTAGATGCCATGGGCGGATATGAATGGTTCAGCAGAGAAATCTCTTTGCTCAATGATGGTCAGAAGTCAGCATTCAGTAGTTTAGGTTCCAATATCGTAGGTGGAATCACCGGCAATGCCAACGACATAATGACCGATTTGGTAAGCAAGGGAATGCTCACCCCTGAACAGGCACAGAAAATCGGAGGATTGCTCAACGAGAAAGGAAGCGTTATCCAGCAGCAGGGCAATGCCATCGGACAGAGCGTGGTAGATGCTTTCCGCACCGACACCCGCAACATGTGGGCTGGTAGCGTGATGCTCCGCCAGCCTATCTATATGGGCGGCGCCATCCTGGCTGCCAACAAGATTGCAGACATCGGTGAGCAGATAGCAGACAATGATCTCGACATGCAGACCCAGAAGACTCTCTACAGCATAGACCAGGCTTACTGGCTTGCCGTTTCGCTGAAGCAGAAGTACAAGCTCGCCACCAGCTACAGAGACCTGGTGAAAAAGCTCAATGATGATGTTCACAAGATGATTCAGCAGGGCGTAGCCACCAAGGCAGATGGCCTGAAGGTAGATGTGAAGGTGAACGAGGCGGAGATGAAGATTACCCAGGCAGAAGACGGTCTGATGCTCTCCAAGATGCTTCTCTGTCAGCTTTGCGGCATTCCGATGAACCAGGAAGTGACTCTTGCCGATGAAGACAAGGAGACGCTGGCTCTTTCGGGAACTCCAGTGGATACAGAGCAGCAGCGGGTAGCAGCTTCTGATTCTGCGATGAATACCCGTCCGGAATTGCGCATGCTCCAGAACACGGTCGATATTTCCAAACAAGCCACCAATCTGGTTCGCGCCGTCTATCTGCCTCATGTGGCATTGACCGGCGGCTACACTATTTCGAATCCAAATGTGTTCAATGGTTTCCAGAAGAAGTTTACCGGCGTATGGAATATTGGTGTCATCGTGCAGATTCCGGTATGGAACTGGTTTGACGGTGCCTATAAGGTGCGTGCATCCAAGGCGGCCACCAACATTGCCCAGATGAACCTCGACGATACCCGCGAGAAGATTCATCTCCAGATTACCCAGAGCCAGTTCAAGGTGAAGGAAGCTGAGAAGAAGCTCAGCATGGCCACCAAGAACATTGACAGCGCCAATGAGAACCTGAGATGCGCAAACCTCGGATTCAAGGAGGGAGTGATGGAAGTTACCGATGTGATGGCTGCTCAGACTGCCTGGCAGCAGGCACAGAGCCAGAAGATCGATGCGGAAATCGACGTGAAGCTGACACAGGTAGGGCTTAACAAGGCGCTCGGTATTCTGCAGTAACTGCAGTAACGACAAAAATAACATTTTTCAAAATTCAAATTCAGATAAAAATATGTCTAAAAAATCACAGCATAACAATATACTGCTCGCCGTCATCGGTTTTACGGCAGTTGTCATACTCGTGGGAATCATCGGCTTCTTCACGCTTGAGCAGAAGGACGATACCATCCAGGGCGAGGTAGAAGTATCAGAATACAGAGTATCCTGCAAGTTGCCAGGCCGCATCGTAGAACTGAGAGTCAAGGAGGGCAACTACGTCCACGTGGGCGACACCCTCGCCATCCTCGAAGTTCCAGAGATGAAATCGCAGGAGCAGATGCTCCAGGCTACCAATGCGGCAGCCGAGGCGATGAAGGACCTGACCGATGCCGGTGCCCGCAAGGAGCAGATTCAGGGTGCCTTCCAGCTGGTTCAGCAGGCAGAAGCTGCTGCAACCATTGCCAAGAAGACTTACGACCGCATGCAGAACCTCTATAACGACGGCGTTATCAGCGGTCAGAAGCGCGACGAAGCATTTGCAGCCTACAAGGCTACAGAGGCTCAGGTGGCAGCAGCCAGGAGCCAGTATGAGATGGCGAAGAATGGTGCCCGCGAGCAGGAGAAGCGCATGGCTGCCAACAACACCCAGGCTTCGAAGAGCGCAGTAGATGTAGTGAAGAATCTCCTGAAGGAGACCGTGCAGGTGGCTCAGTGCGAGGGCGAGGTAAGCAATGTCTATCCAAAGGTAGGCGAGCTGGTGGGTCTCGGTTCTCCTATCATGAGCATCTCTATCATGAGCGATATGTGGGGTACCTTCAATGTTCGCGAGGATCATCTCCAGGGACTGAACAAGGGCGATGAGTTCACCGCTTTCGTGCCAGCCTTCAACAAGGAAATCAAGATGAAGGTTTACTACCTGAAAGACCAGGGCTCCTATGCTACCTGGAAGGCAACCAAGGATAATGGCGACTACGACCGCAAGACTTTCGAGGTGAAGGCCCGTCCTATCACCAAGCTGGAGGGATTGCGCCCGGGAATGTCACTCATCATTAAATAACTTCTATGTTTAAGAAATTATATCATATTGCCCGTAGAGAGTGCGGCATCATGCGGAAGAATCCCATCTATCTCTTCTGCATGGTCATCTTTCCCATCGTGGTGGTGATCTTCTTCACCACCCTGATGCAGGGAGGTGTGCCTACCGACATGCCTGTGGGCATTGTTGACCAGGACAATACTCATACCTCCCGCCAGCTGGTGCACAAGCTCGACGCTTTCCAGACCACCAAGGTGGTGGCTCACTATGAGAACATAGCCGAGGCAAGACATGCTATCCAGAAGAACGAGATCTATGCCTTCCTGGTGATTCCTAACGGAACAGAGGCAGGATTGATGGCTTCCCGACAGCCTAAGATTTCCTTCTACTACAGCAGCGTTTCGCTGGCAGCAGGCTCCCTGCTCTTCCGAGACCTGAAGACCATTTCTACCCTGGGAGGCGCAGCGGCAGGTATGGCGAAGCTGTCGGCACTGGGAAAGACGAACGATGAAATCATGACCTTCCTGCAGCCTATCACCTTGGATCTGCACATGATAGGCAACCCTTACGCCAACTACAACTATTATCTGTCGAGCGTGATGGTGCCGGGACTCATCATGCTGTTCATCTTCCTGATCACCCCTTATTCCATCGGAACGGAACTGAAGTTCAACAGAGCCAGAGACTGGATGCGAATGGCGAACAACAATCCTTATCTCGCCATCGCAGGTAAGATGTTGCCTCAGACGCTCATCTTCCTGAGCATCTTCCTGCTGTTCGAGTTCTACATCTATTATGTATTGGGATTCCCGCATCCGGGCGGTGCAGCGCCAATCATACTGCTGGGCATTCTGAGCGTATTGTCCTGCCAGTGCTTCGGTATCTTTGCCTTCGGGCTGATGCCTTCCCTGCGCATGTCGATGAGTATCTGTTCGCTTTGGGGTGTGGTGAGTTTCTCCATCTGCGGAGCCACCTATCCACTCTTCTCCATGGATTCGCCAATCCAGGCCATCGGACAGCTCTTCCCTATGCGCCACTATTATATGATTTACCAGATGAACATCTTCAATGGTTTTCCGATGAGCGATGCTGTGCTCCACTGGGGCGCGATAGTACTCTTCTGTGCCCTGCCAATCCTCACCATCTGGAATATCAAGAAGGCAATGTTAGTATATAAATACCTACCATAATGAAGAAAAGTAGTTTATTATATAAGATTATCAATGGCATCTGGGATATGTGCTACATCTGGAAGACGGAAATGCGCAATGTTTTCCGCGATGAGGGTGTGCTCATCTTCTGCATCCTGGTACCGCTGGGCTATCCGCTGCTCTACTCATGGATTTACAACAACGAGGTGGTGAGAGAGGTGGATACGGCGATTGTTGACCTGAGCCACAGCCATACTTCCCGCGAGTTTATCCGCGATTACGATGCTTCTCCGGATGTCAAGGCTACCTATTACTGCAACAGTCTCGACGAGGCGAAGCAGCTGGTGCAAAGGCAGGCGGTGCATGGAATCATCTATATTCCAGCCGATTTCGACACGAAGCTGAACCGTGGCGAACAGGCGCATGTGGGCGTATATTGCGATATGAGTCTGATGCTGACCTATAAGGCGATTTACCAGCCGCGCAGGGTGTGGCAAGCCAGATCAACTCGGGAATTCAGATTTCCAAGGGAGGAGGGTTCACGGATCGGGATGATGAAATAACCGCCCATCCGTTGGAATTCGATGAAGTTCCGATATTCAATACCACCGGGGGATATGGTAATGCGATTCTTCCGGGTGTGCTGGTACTCATCCTTCAGCAAACCATGCTGCTGGGCATCGGAATGGCAGCAGGAACATCGAGAGAGCTGAACAGAAACCGCGAACTGATACCGATAAGCAAGCATTATGGCGGTATTTTCCGAATCGTATTCGGCAAGTCGATGGTTTATTTCATGGTTTACGCCGTGATGGGAATGTACCTGACGCTGGTAGTTCCGAAACTTTTCGGCTTCGTCAGTATGGTAACCTGGACCACCATTCTGGGTTTCCTCCTGCCTTATATTCTGTCGTGCGTATTCTTCGGATTGATGCTTTCTTGTCTGGTAAGATACCGTGAGAATGTAATGCTTCTGGTGGTTTTCACCTCAGTGCCATTGCTATTCATGACGGGTATTTCGTGGCCACAGAGCAATATTCCAGCCTTCTGGCAGGGATTTGCCTGGGTTTTCCCATCTACCTTCGGTATCAGAGGATTCCTGAGAATCAGCAGTATGGGAGCATCTCTTGCCGATATTCTGCCGGAGTTCAGAGCGCTCTGGATACAGACGGGCGTCTATTTCCTCGCCACCTGCCTGGTTTTCAGGCAGCAGTTGCGCTCATCAAGACTCAAGGCCAATCTTACTGCCGAAGTTGCAGAAGAAGAGGAGGAGGCAGAAGCGCTTCTGGAGACTAAAAAATAAAGATCTAAAATGCAAGAATCAGGGGTTGACCATACAAAAAACAGCTGTTAACTGTTAACCCCTGATAAAAAAGAGGGTACGTCATTATTCATCGGATTACGCGGATGAATCAGAACCTTAACCGCCTTCTTCGGATTACTCACGGATTTTAAACGGAAACTCGACCTGACGGTCGTGGCGATACCCCCTAAAGCTGGAACGCTAATGCGCTAGCCCAATGGCCGTAAGGCCAAATCCGTTTTAATTCCGTGAGTAATCCGTGAAGCAAGAATATTCCGTTAACTCATCGTAATCCGATGAAGAAAATCGATAAAAAAACATAAAAAAGAGGATGTGTTTTGGACTTTTGACACACCCTCTTTTTATTTACTTATGCGTACTTACAATCTTAGTTGGAGCCTTCTCGGCATTTCTGCGGTTCACCACAGTAACGATGCTCTGAGCAAGGCTCAGGAAAGCCTGACCAGTGATGGAATCAACCTTGGTTGCAGCAGGCGCACCATCATCACCACCCTCGCAGATGCTCTGAACGATAGGAATCTGGGCGAGCAATGGCACGTTCATCTCCTTGGCTAGGTTCTTGCAACCCTCCTTACCGAAAATATAATACTTGTTCTCCGGCAACTCGGCAGGAGTAAAGTAAGCCATGTTCTCGATAAGACCGAGGATAGGCACATTCACCTTGTCATTCTGATACATGTCAATACCCTTTCTCGCATCAGCAAGAGCTACCTGCTGAGGAGTACTTACGATAACCGCACCCGTGATGGCGAGTGTCTGGAGCAGGGTAAGATGAATATCGCTGGTGCCAGGAGGAGTATCGAGGATGAAGTAATCCAACTCACCCCAGTCAGCATCAGCAATCAGCTGCTTCAAGGCAGAGCAAGCCATACCGCCACGCCACAAGGTAGCCGTGGTAGGACTTACGAAGAAACCGATACTCAGCAGTTTCACACCATATTTCTCGACAGGTTCGATGAGATCTCTGCCATCTTTGTGAACAGAATAAGGACGTTCCTCCTCTACACCGAACATCTTAGGCATGGAAGGACCGAAGATATCAGTATCAAGCAAGCCTACCTTATAGCCCAACTTGGCAAGTGCAATGGCAAGATTGGCAGAAACCGTACTCTTACCTACTCCACCCTTACCAGAGCTTACAGCGATGACGTTCTTCACCTGAGGAAGCATTTTTCCTACTTCTGGGCGAGGAGCCGACTTGAACTCAGTAACGATCTCCACCTCTACCTCCTTGGAGATATGATAATGGATGGCAGCCTCAGCCGCCTTCACCGTACTCTTGAGGAAAGGATCGGTATCTCTAGGGAAGAGCAGAACCACCTTCACCTTCATACCATTGATGCTAGGCGTATCTGCCAGCATTTCACTCTCTATAAGGTTCTTCTTGGTACCGGGATAGATGACGGTAGCAAGAGCCTCTTCAATTAATTTTGGATATAATGTCATAATTATTTTTTTTGTTTGGTGCAAAAGTAACAATAAATAATGTAATAAGCAAATAAAAACTAAATAATTTCAGTTATTAAACACTTTTATGTATCTTTGCAGAATGGAGACGATGATGAAGCGACATCAGGAACTTCGGATTCCCCCTCCACCTTCAAAAACGACAAAACTGAATAAAAATGAATTATAAGAAAATCATAGTAGGTTTCGCCCTTTCTCTGGCTTGTCTTTCTGTGCAGCAGGCTGGTGCCGAAACCTTCAGCAAGAGTAAGAAGAAAGAGAATGTAGCTGCTGCTACCAGCATCAACTGGGCGGATGCTTCGGGCAAGGTAAGCTACTCTACCAACGCCACCACTTCGCCTGTGGTGAAGATTGCCCTCAGGATGTTTTCCAACGACATGAAGGCTGTAACCGGCAACGAGGCGAAAGAGAAAGCCGGTGCCAACATCCAGATTTACCAGCTCAACCTGCTTACCAACAAGGAGTTTTCTGCCGTAGAAAAGCTCGGCGCTCCTCTCCACAAGTTCATCACAGCCAAGGATGCTTTCTATATCGGAACCCGAAAGGGTAAGATCATCGTGATAGGAAGCGACGCACGAGGCACTGCCTACGCCATCATGGAGCTCTCGCGCATGGCTGGCGTTTCGCCTATGGCAGGATGGAACGACCTGAAGCCGCAGACACGTCAGAATCTCTCTACCCAGGTGGGAACGGAGAAGATAGAAATCCCGAGAATCGAATTCAGAGGCCTTGCCCTGAACGGAAGCAAGTGGATGAACCAGAAGAACTACAGTCAGCTGGCACGCCTGATGCTGCGCCTGAGAGCCAACACCCTCTGGCAGGTGGACGGCAAGCACGAGGCTGCCTACAACAAGGCGGTGTAGATAGCTTCGACATCTGCATTGCCGAAAACTACAAGGTGACGGAAATCACCGGCAAGAAACACAAGAAGAAGCATAAGAAGACCCTGGAGAACGTGAAGATGATCTGCGCCGGCAACCAGATGCAGCTGGAGAATGTTTCCCCTGCCCTGGTGCTCGAGATGCTCAACAACAGAGATTATCTGGAAACCAAGTCGGAGCACAGGGAGAAATCCCATCGCTCGGAGATGCACCATGATGAAGACTGCGCATGGATAGCCAACGTAACCAATCCGAAGATGGTTTCGCTGCAGCTTGCCATGATTTCAGATCTCGCCTGGAACGGCGAGGCGCTGCAGGGAGGCATCAACAGCTACCTACATAACTGGCTCAGCAGTCTCTTCGGCAACGTAGCAGCCAAGAAAATCAAGCCTCTGATGGAGGAATACTATCGCCTGACCAGTATCCGCCAGCCAGCCTTCATGGCAATGCCTTACGGCGATACGGAGTTTCATTCGGGCGAATTCGGCAATGAGCTGGAGCGCTATCTCTACGCCTACGACCTGCTGAAGACCAAGACTGCCAATCTGGAAAGAACCCTTCCTGCCGATCAGCGAGACGGTTTCTTCGAAATCGTGAAATATCCTATCTTCTCTGCTGCCCTCATCGCCGAAAAGGAGCTGGAGGCACAGGAAGCCAGAGACATCGCCCGTCCGGGGCTGTTCCCAAATGATGATGAAGCCAAGGCTTCGGCGGCTGTGAGCCTCAACGCCTTCAACACCCTGAAGCAGCTCAACGCCTACTATCTGAAGCTGGGCAAGGGCAAATGGAGCAGCATCATCGCCACAAATGGGGCAGAAATGCAGGCTCCGCAGTTGCCGGGCACGCTATCGTCAAAGGATATCAAGCTTCTGATGCAGGATGCCTTCGACAGAAATCAAGATCTCCAGCCACTGGTGACATTCACCAAGAACATCACCGCCAAGAATGCATACGACTGGACGAATGCCTTCCAGGCGCCAGCAGCCAAGGGTGAAACTGCGGAGAAGATCCAGCTGAAGCCGCTGCTGGGTCATAGCAACAATGCCGTGAAGCTGCCAAAGGGAGCCATCCTGAGATATAAATTCGTAAGCAGCAGCATAGGAGACGCGAGATTCACCCTCGCCACCATCCCGAGCTATCTGCCATACGAGAAGAATATGCGGGTAAGCGTGAGCATCGACGGCGCAGAGCCGGTAATCTGCCAGATGAAGGAGGATTACAACTCCAAGGAATGGAAGATGAATCATTGGCGCGGTCAGGCGCTCAAGAGCTTCTACGTAACCCTGCTCGACGGCTATCATACTGTAGAAATCAAGGCGCTGGATGACAATATCATCGTTGACCAGTGGGTGCTTGATTTCGATGTAGATAGAGAATACTACGTATTCCCGGTTACGAGATAAAGGGAAATATGACTAAAAAGAGGCTTCATAGATGGCAAGCAGAAGGCTTAAATGATGACCGAGCCTTGCCATCTATGAAGCTCGGAAAGTGTTAAAGAAGCTAAGTGATAGTTTCTTATCCCCCAACTCTATGAGTTCTCCATCCTAAAGCATAGAGTTGGCTTGAAAAAATGGGCAGAGTTAACAGGTTAACAGTTAACAGCCGAAAAATGCATGGTACCCCCCTCTCTATCTATAAAAAAAGTATATATATATATTATATTATAAGGTACGCGAGGGGGACTATCGAAAAATCGACTGTTAACTGTTAACCTGTTAACCCCACTATAAAACTTCCAGTTCATTTCTCTTCATGATAAGAGGATAACGCTCAGGATGTTTTAGACTCTCAATTTCTAAATCGACATCAAGTTTAGGCCACTCTATAGCGTTTCTTCCACTCATCTGTACATCAAGAGCATCAGAAATACATGCATTCTTCATCCAAGGAATCCGATTATAAGATATAAAATAATCGTTTCCTTTCACAGAAAGCATAATGCCTTTATCATTTATCATCAAGACGCTTACCTGTCTCATATCCTCTTTCTTTTAAGAAGTTATATTTTCTGTGGGCAAAGATACGATATTTTTATGAAATTCCAAGGGAAAAAGCATAAAAAAAGCACTCCAAGGGGCGAAAACTCCTCAAAGTGCTCTGAACTTAACATTATCTCTTATTGGTTTTTACTCAATAACTACGGTTGTCCAACCATGCTTGTCCTCGATGGTACCATACTGAATGCCACGGAGGGTATCATACAGGTGCTTAGAGATAGGACCTGGCTTCTCGCCGAAGTTGTAGCGCTTGCCAGTATCCAGGTCATCAATGTAGCTGATAGGGCTGATAACGGCTGCAGTACCGCATGCACCAGCCTCCTCGAAGGTTTCCAGCTCATCCTCAGGAATCTGACGGCGCTCTACCTTCATACCGAGATCCTCAGCCAACTGCATCAAGCTCTTGTTGGTGATAGATGGGAGGATGGATGTACTCTTAGGAGTAACGTATGTATTGTTCTTGATACCGAAGAAGTTGGCAGCACCACACTCATCCATGTATTTCTTCTCCTTGGCATCGAGATAGAACTCGCACGCATAACCCTTCTCGTGAGCGATATTGTTGGCTCTGAGAGAAGCAGCATAGTTGCCACCTACCTTATAGATACCTGTTCCGAGAGGAGCAGAGCGGTCGAAATCACGGATGATGACGTATGGGTTGGTAGAGAATCCACCCTTGAAGTATGGACCCACTGGGGTTACGAAGATGAGGAAGCAATACTCCTTAGAAGGATGCACACCCACCTGAGGGCTTGTACCGATGAGAAGCGGACGGATATAGAGCGTAGCACCACTCTCGTAGGTAGGAATCCACTCCTGGTTGAGGCGGACCACCTTCTTCACCATCTCCTCGAACAACTCTGTTGGCACCTCTGGCATCATGATACCACGGCATGTACTCTGCAGGCGGGCAGCATTCTCGTCCATACGGAACACGCGCACCTTGCCGTCTGGGCAACGATAAGCCTTCAGGCCCTCGAATGCCTCCTGACCATAGTGGAGACAGGTTGCAGCCATGTGCAATTTCAAATACTCATCAGAGCAAACTTCTATTTCGCCCCATTTGCCGTCGCGATAGTAACAGCGAACATTGTAGTCAGTCTGGCGATAGCCAAATGACAAATTAGACCAATCTAAGTCTTTCATAACATCTTATTTTTTAATGTTCTACTAATATTTTGAATGCAAAAGTACAAAATATTCTATTAATCTGCAACTATTTTGCGATAAATTTAGTAGAAACGTTATTATTTTACGTATTTCTGCCGTTTTAGTGCATGATTTTGCCGAATTTATGCTTGAATATCGCATTTTTGGGGAATCAATCTTCGCTGAGCAGCTTCTTGATTTCCTCATCAGTCTTGGTGAGCTTGTCCTTGCAGAGCTTTACCAAGGTTTTGGCACGCTTCAACTGCTCGGAGAGCTGATCAATATCCAGTTCATCATTCTCCATTCTTTCTACAATCTGCTCAAGCTCTCTTACAGCTTGCTCGTATTTCATTTCGTCTTTTGCCATCTCTTTATCATGTTAATGTTTACTTTTGATTCAAATAACAGCGTACTGAGTTAACAGAGTTAACAGTTAACAGCTGAAATTCTGTACTTCCGACTTCACATTGCCCTCGGCGAATCTCGTTTCGATGATGTCGCCAGCCTTCAGCTGCGAGGCAGAACGGATGCTCTTGCCATCTTTCAGCGTGATGCTGTAGCCACGCTTCAGCAGCAACTCGGGATCCTGCGCCTGGATGCGCTGCTGGAGAAGCTGCAGACGATGACTCTCATTGAGCATCTTCCGCTCCAGTACCGGCTGGATATTCTGCGAGAGAATCTCTAAACGGCGCTGGGCATTCGAAACCTTCGACTGCAGATTCGTCGTAATGCGAGTCATCAGACGGTCGAGATACGCCCCCTGCTTCGTCTTCACCAGCGAGAACTGCACGGGGATGGTGCTGCTCAATCTTTCGAGCCTCATCTTCTCTACCTGCAACCGGTGCTTCACGTTCTGTACGATGGTTTCCTGCGCATCCATCACCCGGGCATAGACCTCGGCGAGATGATTGATGAGGAAGGCGGCAGCGGCAGTAGGCGTCTTCACCCGCTGGAAGGAAATCATATCGAGCACACTCTCATCCCTCTCATGTCCTATACCCGTGATGATAGGCAGCGGGAAGTTAGCCACATTCTCGGCAAGCGCCAGGGTGTCGAAACCGGAAAGGTCGCTGGTAGCACCACCGCCACGGATGATGACTACGCAGTCAAACTCCTCATATTCGGCATTGATGCTGTCCAGGGCAGCGATGATGCTCTGCTCCACTCCCTCGCCCTGCATCGTAGCAGGAAAGAGGCGGGTGGTGAACTGCAAGCCATAATCATTATCGGCAAGCTGATTGCAGAAATCGCCATAGCCGGCTGCCGTGGCACTCGAAATCACGGCGATGCGCTGGCAGAACATCGGGAGCACCAGCTCCTTCTGCAGTTCGAAGACGCCTTCTTCCTTCAATGTATTGATGATTTCCAACCGCTTGCGCGCCATATCGCCCATCGTATAGTTGGGGTCGATGTCATCTACAATCCAAGAGAAACCATAGTTCTCATGGAACTGGGCGTGCACCTTGAGCAGCACCTTCATTCCGGTATGGATGCGCTGTCCCGTCACCCGCTCGAAATTCGGCTTGATGAGCATCCAGCGGTTTCGCCAGCAGTTGGCATGAGCCTTGGCTATCGGCGTATTGGACCGCTCATCTTTCTGGATGAGTTCCAGATAGCAGTGCCCGCCATAGCCCTCGCGAGCCTCAGAGAGTTCCGCTTCCACCCAATAGCTGTCGGGTAAGGACATCGAAATGACTTCGCTCACCATGGAATTGAGTTCAAAGAGCGTCACAGTTAAACGTTTCATATTGGACATAGATTTTTTATCATTACTTTACTTAATCGCTTTTCCCGTCTGATAGGCTTTCCAGAAATCCGGCACACCATATCCGAAGACATTGTCTGGATGTTGCTGGTTATCGCCTGCCAGTTTTACAAGCTTGATAATCTGCTTGGCAGTCTTGCCAGGCAGCGCCTGCCAGAGGCAAGCCACCATACCCGCTACCAGCGGCGAGGAGAACGAAGTTCCATTATCATTGATGATGCTTCCCCTGCCAGTAATCACGCAGGCAGGACTTCCGAATGCCATCACATCAGGCTTGATTCTGCCATCCGCCGTAGGTCCTACGGCACTGAAGGCAGCATTCGCACCGTGTTCGTTGATGCTTCCCACCGTGATGATATCCTTGGCATCGGCAGGGAAATTGATTTTCTTCCAGGAACCCATACCGTCGTTTCCGGCAGAGTTCACGCATACGATTCCCTTGTCAGCACACATCGATGCGGTTCGGGAGATGAGGACGGTCTTGCCATCCTGCTCATAATAGTGATGATTCATAGAGGAATCATCGAAGCCATGATAGCCGAGCGAAGAATTGATGACGTCCACGCCACAGCTGTCAGCATACTCGGCAGCACTCGCCCAGTAATCCTCCTCGGCAAGGCTCTCCGTGCGCTCATCCTCGCATCTTATCAGCAGATACTGCGCCTCAGGAGCCACGCCACATATAAATCGGGCGCATTGGCAGCCATCGTAGAGAGCACCATCGTGCCATGTTCCATCTCTCCGAAGACATTCTTGGATTCAGGAACCACGAAATCCTTCACCCCCGCCAGCTTGATGTTGTGCAGGGCAGGAATCTTATCCACATTCATGAATCCGCCGTCGAATACGGCTATCATCATCCCCCTGCCTCTATAGCCACTTTCGTGGAGCCTTTTGCCGTTCAGTGACTTCAGCTGGGTGTCAGCTGCACCATACACTCCATTGCCGGAACTCCACTCGTTCAGTCCATTGCGCACATTCGAGCGCATTCTCTGACTTACGGAATCGGGAGCCTGGAACACCTTCTTCATCTTGGTGATGAATTCCAGCCCTTCCAGCTTGCGGAGCTCCTTGTCCTTATGGATGCGGATGAGCAGCGTATTGTTCCACTTGCTCTTCCCTACAATCTCGATGCCAGCCTCAGCTACCTGCTTTTCGTAAGCCGGAGCCACAGGAAGGTCGGTCAGATCCACAGGAATGCCCTGGCGCTTACGTCGGTCGATGGAACGCTGGGAGAGGAATTCCGAAGGGCGGTTCACCGAAAAAGGCGTATGGTCGAGGTCTTTATCCTTGAGGTAAAGGCGATACATCTGGCATTTTCCACCTGGGAAAGACACCATATCGGTCTCCAGAATGCCAGTAACCTTGCCATCGTGAGCCAACAATGTCAAGGTGGACAGAATAAATGCATAAAGCATCAAATATCTTTTCATCATTTATCGGTAGTACGATTGTTATATTGAAATATTCTCGTCTGACTGCTGTTGACAAATCAGATTGTTATTGTTTATACTAAGCTGCAAAAGTACTGTTTTTGTACGAGAATGCCAAAAGAAAAGGGAAGTTTTTATCAGGAAATGCAAGTTTTTCTTATATATATAATAAGGTATCAGATATTTTTTGTAATTTTGCAGACAAGTAGGCGACGTGGTTGCTTTCTGAAAGAAGCAAGACGATCGTCTATGAGGCAAAAACAGATATAAATGGAAAATAAACAAGCGACATTAGAATTAGGTACGAAGCCGGTGGGCAAGCTGCTCATTCAGTACGCCCTGCCAGCGATGATTGCAATGACCGCCGCCTCACTCTACAACATTGTTGACCGCGTTTTCATCGGTCAGGGTGTGGGAGCCATGGCCATCTCAGGTCTCGCCATCACCTTCCCCTTCATGAACCTCACCGCCGCCTTCGGAGCCGGCGTTGGCGTGGGAGCGTCCACTGCCATCAGCGTGAAGCTGGGACAAAAGGATTATGCCACAGCGCAGAACATTCTGGGTAACACGATTTCTCTGAACCTCATCATCGGTATCGGATTGAGCATCATCTGTCTGCTCTTCCTCGACCCTATCCTGAGATTCTTCGGAGCCAGCGACCAGACGCTCGTCTATGCCCATGAGTATATGGTCATCATCCTGCTGGGCAATGTGGTGAGCCACATGTATTTCGGCATGAACGCCCTGCTCAGGGCGGCGAGCAAGCCCAAGCAGGCGATGTACGCCACCATCTTCACGGTGGTGATGAACGTGATACTGGATGCCCTCTTCATCCTTGTCTTCAAATGGGGAATACAGGGTGCCGCCATCGCCACCATCCTATCGCAGCTGATGGCGCTGATGTGGCAGTTCAAGCTCTTCAGCAACAAGAGCGAGCTGCTCCACTTCAAGAAAGGCATCTACAAGCTGAAGAGAAAACTCGTAGATAACATCCTCGCCATCGGCATTTCGCCGTTTCTGATGAACGTGTGCGCCTGCATCATCGTCATCTTCATCAACAACCAGCTGGTGCGTTTCGGAGGCGACCTTTCCGTGGGTGCCTACGGAATAGCCAACGGTATTGCGATGGTGTTCATCATGTTCGTGTTAGGTGTCAACCAGGGAATGCAGCCTATTGCCGGATACAACTATGGTGCCCAGAAACTGGATAGACTGATGCGCGTGCTGAACCTGAGCATCATCGCCGCCACCGCCATCATGGTGACGGGCTGGCTGATAGCGATATTCCTGCCTTACTATTGCGCAAGAATGTTTACTACCGATAAGCAGCTGATAGACTTGGGCATCAAGGCAATCAGAGTGGTGATGTTCTGCTTCCCGATCATCGGTTTCCAGATGGTCATCACGAACTTCTTCCAGTGTATCGGAAAGGTGAAGATCAGCATCTTCCTCTCCTTGTCGAGACAGTTGCTCATCCTCCTGCCGCTCCTGGCTTTCCTGCCGATGATATGGGATATTGACGGCGTATGGTACAGTATGCCTATCTCCGATTTCTCAGCTGCAGTCATCGCTGCCATCGTAATGTCATGGTACATGAACAAGTTGAAAAGACAACATAAAGAAAACATGAAAGTTAACGGTTAATAGTTAACAGTTAACAGCTAAAATTTTAAGCTTATGACCAAGATTATCATAAACGTAGGTCGCCAGATTGGTAGCGGCGGCCATATCATCGCTGAGAAGCTGGCGGAAGATTTCGGTTGCAAATGCTACGACCGGGAACTGCTCAACCTTGCTGCCAAGGAGAGCGGTTTTTCGGAGAAATTCTTCGAGCAGAACGATGAGCAGAAGGGATTCTTCAAGTCTCTCTTTCATACCCATCTGCCTTTCCTGAGCGATAACAATTTCTATCACAACGACTTCTCGCAGGAAGGTCTGTACAAGTTCCAGAGCGACGCCATTAGAAAGGCTGCCGATGAGGGCAACTGCGTGTTTGTGGGCAGAACCGCCGACTATGTGCTGCGCGACTACAAGAACGTGATCAATATCTTCATCACCGCCGACATTGACGACCGCATCAAGGCTGTTTGCAAGCGAAAGAACATCGACAGAGCCACCGCCCGCAAGTTCATAGAAAACCACGAGGAGCAGCGTGCCTCTTACTACGATTACTACACAGGCAAGAAGTGGGGACACAGCGAAAGCTACGACCTCTGCATCAACAGCAGCCTGCTGGGAATAGAAGAGACAGAGAAGTTTATCGCAGAATTTATTAGAAAGAAATTCAATCTATAAGAAATTTAACTCATATAATATAATGAAGAAGATTATGCTTTTGGGCTCAGGCGAACTGGGCAAGGAGTTTACCATCGCCGCAAAGCGAGCAGGACAGTACGTCATCGCTTGCGACAAGTATGACAATGCACCAGCCATGCAGGTTGCCGACGAGCGAGAAGTGTTCTCAATGCTTGATGGCAACGCATTGACCGCTGTGGTTGAGAAACATCACCCAGACATCATCGTGCCTGAGATTGAAGCTATCCGCACCGAGCGACTCTTCGACTTCGAGAAGGAGGGCATTCAGATTGTACCTTCGGCACGTGCAGTGAACTATACGATGAACCGCCGTGCCATCCGCGACCTGGCTGCCAAGGAACTGGGTCTGCGCACAGCCAAGTATTTCTACGCAAAGACTTTCGAAGAGTTCAAGAACGCTGCCGATGAGATTGGTTTCCCATGCGTAGTGAAGCCACTGATGAGTTCCAGCGGTCATGGACAGAGCTATGTCCACAACGACGATGAGCTGGTAGAGGCTTACAAGGAGGCAATGGAGGAAGGTCGCGGCGACGTGAAGGAAGTGATTATCGAGGAATTCATCGACTTCGATTCAGAGTTCACCCTCCTCACCGTAACCCAGAAGGATGGTCCTACCCTCTTCTGCCCACCTATCGGACACGTACAGAAGGGCGGCGACTACCGCGAGAGCTGGCAGCCATTCCAGCTTCCAGAGGAGGCTTTGAAGAAGGCTGAGCACATCGCCGGCGAAGTAACCAAGGCGCTGACAGGTGCTGGTCTCTGGGGCGTAGAGTTCTTCCTGAGCAAGCAGGGGGAGGTAATCTTCTCTGAGTTGAGTCCTCGTCCACACGATACAGGTATGGTAACGCTTGGTCACACCACCAACCTGAGCGAGTTTGAGCTCCACTTCCGTGCCGTGATGGGCTTGCCTATCGCCGGAATCCATCTGGAGCACGTAGGTTGTTCAGCCGTCATCCTCTCTCCTGAGGAAAGCACAGAGCCATTGAACTACAACATGCTTGATGCACTGAAGGAGGATCATACCCGCATCCGCATCTTCGGAAAGCCAGAGGCTCACGTAGGTCGCCGTATGGGTGTCGTTCTCTGCTACGGCGAGAAGGGCGATGATCTGAATGCCCTGCGCGACAAGGCAAAGCGCCTTGCCAAGACGGTTTTGGGCACCGACCCATATATGAAGAAATAAGATTCATGAAAGAAATAGGAAAAATCATCCGTTTCCAGAACACGCATCAATCCGAAGACTTCCAGGCTACGAATGTGGAGGATTTCAAGGATGTGCCTTTCCACATCAGGCGCACTTACTGGACCTACGATATTCCGGAGGGGGCAGCCCGTGGAGGTCACGCCCACAGGGAATGCCTGGAAGTGATTGTTGCAGCCAGCGGTTCCTTCACGGTTACGCTGGATGATGGAAAACGGAAGCAATCCTATCTTCTCAACCGCCCCGACCAGGGATTACTCGTCAACACAGGTATCTGGCGAACGCTGGAAAACTTCTCTGCCGGTTCAGTCTGTCTGGTCCTGGCTTCGGAATTATACGATGAAGCAGATTATATCTATGATTACGAGGAGTTTCTCAAATACGCAAGACATCATGTTTGAGTTTCTCAAATAAGCAAGACATCATGTTTGAAATCATCAAATACACCCCCGAATATCGCCAGCAATGGGATGAGTATGTGGCTAAAGCCCGAAACGCTACGTTTCTCTTTTACCGCAACTATATGGATTACCATTCCGATAGGTTCAAGGACTATTCTCTCCTATTCTTCAAGAAGGGGAAGCTCCATTCCATCCTGCCAGCCCATCAGGCAGACAAGACCCTCTGCTCGCATTTCGGACTCACCTATGGCGGACTGATCATGAACATCCACGTCACGATTTCAGATGTCTGCCAACTCTTTGAGGAACTGAATGTCTATCTGCGTCTTCAGGGTTTCGAGAAGGTACAGTATCGTCCTATTCCCTGGATCTATCATCTCCATCCTTCAGAAGAAGATCTCTATGCCATCTTCTGGAAATGCAAGGCCTATCTTTCGCTCCGCAATATCGGCACAACCATCTTCATGCAGCAGAAACTGCGTTGGCGCAAAGACCACCTGCGCCGCCTGAAGAAGGCTCATCAGAATGGAGTGACCGTAGTGAGAGATGCAAGCCTGCCGGAATTCTGGGAGGTATTGAATGAGAACCTGGAAAAGCGATTTGGTGCCAAACCGGTACACACGCTTCAGGAAATGGAACTTCTGAAAAGTCGATTCCCCGAGAATATCATCCAATATAATGCTTATCGCAACGGGCACATAATAGGAGGTCTCACCTTTTATATTACCCAGCAAGTGATACATGGACAATATAGTTCTACCAACGATGAAGGCAAGGAATTCGGAGCCATGGAGGCTATCTACGAACAGATTATGTATCATGATTACCCCGATTATCCTTACCTGGATTTCGGCAGTTCTACGGAACAGCAGGGAGCCTGGATCAACGAGGGCCTCATCGCCCACAAGGAAGGGTATGGAGGAAGAGGCGTGGTTTATGACACCTATGAATGGACATTATAATTTTAGAAAAATAAATCCCGAGGTTCACAAAGGCGGAACTTCGGGATTTATAGTATAGGAGTTAACAGGTTAACAGTTAACAGCCGTTTTTTTATACTTGCCAGCTATTATTCCTTATTTATAAGAGTATAACCGTCACACCACGAGCAGCCTGCGCACCCATGACCAGCGCCTGCTCAATATCGGCAGTCTTGGAAGGACCGCTGATGAAAGTACCGAAATTATACTTCGGATCCATCTCGATACGGGCATAAGCCTCGTGCATATTGTTAACTACCTTATCTTTCTGAAGGAAAATCACGAGATATTCGGAGATGAAAAGCACCACCTTCTCCTTCATGGTCTGAGGAATCCAGATGCAGCCATTCTCGGCAACACCCACTTCTCCACGTACAATACCCACATCGGTACCATTCAGGTCGTTGGCATCAGCCACGGTATCAGGATTCTTCTGTGCGATGGTAATCTCAGGCAGGTTGGAAGCAAAGACCTTCGCTTCCGGATAAGCCTTCTTCACCAGCTCATCCAGGCTCTCGCCTTCCTCAGCCTCTATCACGTGTCCACCCACAGACTCAGTCATCTCTATAAACTGCTTCAAGGTGCCCTCATACTGGATTCCCTTGACATCTACGGCAGGCATATCGAATTGAACGTGCGTATTCTTACGCAACTTGTTCAGGAAATCTTCTTTTAACATTGAAATTTGAACTTTGAACTTTGAACTTTATGAGTACCCACTACTTCACCTTTCCTTCTTTCCAAAGCTGATGGAAACTCTTCTTCGCAAACTCAGGCATGGCGTGACCGATACCCCACGCATTCCAGTTGCTGAAGTGCGTGCAGCATTCAGGAATCAGATTGGCAAGCGGAGCAAACTTCAGGGCGGTGGTGTAGAGCGCCGGACGGTCGAAGAGATATTTCATACCATTCGACATTGCCTTCTTCACAGGATCTGCCTTACCCAACTTATCCAGACTCTGGCGCCAAGCGTAGATCTGAGAACCAGGACCCACCTTGGAAGGGCAGACATTGTCGCAAGACAAGCACAAGGTGCAGGCTGAAACATTGTCGCTGAATTTCTGAGGATTCTTCAGCATACCCAGATTCACACCGATAGGACCCGGAATGAAATAGGTGTAACTGTATCCGCCCGAACGGCGATAAACCGGACAGGTGTTCATACAGGCTCCACACCGCATGCACTTCAAGGTCTGCCAGTGATCCTTGTCGGCGAGAATATCGCTTCTGCCATTATCTACCAAAACCACATGCATCTCGGCACCCGGACGAGCCTGGCGGAAATGAGAGGTAAAGGCGGTGGTAGGCTGACCGGTTCCGCAGCGGCAGAGCAGGCGCTGGAATACAGCCAGTGACTTATAATCAGGCACCAGCTTCTCGATACCCATCGCTACGATATGGAGCTTAGGCATGGAAGTGGTCATATCGGCATTACCCTCGTTGGTACAAACCACGCAATCGCCAGTGGCAGCCACACCGAAGTTACAGCCAGTCATACCTGCTCCGGCTTCCATAAACTGGTCGCGGAGATGATGACGGGCGCAGCGGGTCAGATAAGTAGGATCGTAGTTTCCGATTTCCTTGGAGATTCCCTTCTCCTCGAACATCTTTCCCACTTCCTCACGCTTCAGGTGGATGGCAGGCATGACGATGTGACTTGGCTTCTGACCCAAGAGCTGAATGATGCGCTCACCCAGGTCAGTCTCTACCACATCGATTCCGTGCTGTTCGAGATAAGGATTCATCTCGCACTCCTCGGTGAGCATCGACTTCGACTTCACCATCTTCTTCACGTTGTGATCCTTGAGAATACCGAGCACAATCTCATTAAATTCCTGCGCATCCTTCGCCCAGTGCACCTTTACCCCACGGCTCTCCAGGTTCTTGGAAAACATATCGAGGTAATCGGCAAGATGGGTGATGGTGTGCATCTTGATTTCAGAGGCATGCTCACGGAGGTCTTCCCACTCAGGAAGTTCCTGCGCCATCTTATCTCTCTTCTGACGAACAGACCAGAAGGTAGCATCGTGCCAGGTGGTCTTCTCTACATTCTGCGTAAACTTCGCAGCTCTCTTGGAATGTTCTGTACTCATAGTCCTGCAGCTAAAATTTGAACAACATGGATAAACTTGATCGGCATCTTCTCCTTCTTGGCAATACCAGCCATGTGCATCAGACAGGAAGAATCCGGTCCGGTAACATATTCGGCACCCGTAGCCATGTGGCGCTTGATCTTATCCTCGCCCATTCGGGTAGAAACGGCAGGCTCCTCGATAGAGAACATACCGCCGAATCCGCAGCACTCATCCTTGCGCTCCGGCTCGTGGATAGTAATGCCTTCCACCATATTCAACAGGTCGATAATTTTGTTGAATGGCTTGATGTGTCGCTCAGATGGAGACGACAAGCCCAGTTCTCGCACGCCATGGCAACTGTTGTGCACACTCACCACGTGAGGGAATTTACCAGGTACATGATCCACCTTCAGCACATCGTGAAGGAACTCCACAACATCCATGATCTTCTTTGATGAAACACACTCGTGCTTACCCTCCAGAATCTTAGGGTAATACACCTTAACATAAGCGGCACATGAAGCTGAAGGAGCTACGATGTAATCGTAATCCTTGAATAGCTCATCAAATGTCTCTATGACCTTCTCCGACTTGTCCTGAAACCCTGCGTTTGCCATCGGCTGACCGCAGCAAGTCTGCTTCTCGGGATAGTCAACATCCAGTCCGTAGTGCTTTAGTAACTTGTATGTAGCCACACCCGCTTCAGGGTATAAAGCATCTACATAACAAGGGACGAATAATCCGACTTTCATTGTTCTATATACTCTTGTTAGCTATTGTTTTATTATTCTCGAAACATTCTACTACATCTTCTGTAGGCGCTGCAAAAGTAACAAAAAAATAGCAAAAATAAGACATTCCTAAAAGGATTTTTTAATAATTGATGTTATTTAACTGTAAAGAATGGCAGAAAATTTGGATGATTCAGATATTTAACGTATCTTTGCTGCCCGAAATAGTGTATCTTCCTTAGTAATCTGACTAAGAAACTAAATAGATACTAAACAAGACATTTTCAGAAGAGACTTTTTATTATTAAGAATAAACTTATAGTTATATAAAGATGAAGAAACAGCTTAAGAAAGTCCTCGTCCTGGGTTCCGGTGCTTTGAAGATCGGCCAGGCAGGTGAGTTTGACTATTCCGGTTCGCAGGCTCTCAAGGCGCTGCGCGAGGAGGGTATTAGTTCCGTCCTCATCAATCCTAATGTTGCTACAATTCAGACGAGTGAAGGTATTGCTGACAAGGTTTATTTCTTGCCGGTGACACCTTTTTTTGTAACTGAAATTATCAAGAAGGAGCGCCCAGACGGCATCATGCTCGCTTGGGGTGGACAGACTGGTTTGAATGTTGGTACAGAGCTTTACCTCAGCGGGGTGCTCAAGGAGTACGGTGTGGATGTGTTGGGTACCTCTGTAGAGGCTATCATGAATACGGAAGACCGCGACCTCTTCGTGAAGGAGCTTAATAAGGTTGACCTCAAGGTTCCAGTAAGCCACGCTTGCGAGAACATGGAGGAGGCTGTGGCTGCGGCACGCAACATCGGCTACCCTATCATGATCCGTTCTGCCTATGCACTGGGTGGTCTCGGTTCTGGTGTCTGCAAGACCGAAGAGGAGTTCAAGGAGATTGCTGAATCAGCCTTCACTTTCGCACCTCAGGTACTCGTTGAGGAGAGCTTGAAGGGATGGAAGGAGATTGAGTTTGAGTGCATCCGTGATGCCAACGACCGTTGCTTCACCGTTGCCTCTATGGAAAACTTCGACCCACTGGGTATCCACACAGGTGAGTCTATCGTGGTAGCTCCAACCTGTTCTCTTACCGACGAGCAGGTGAAGATGTTGCAGGACATCGCCGTGAAGTGCGTCCGTCACCTCAACATCGTGGGTGAGTGCAACATCCAGTATGCTTTCAATGCTGAGACCAACGACTACCGTATCATCGAGATCAATGCTCGCTTGAGCCGTTCTTCTGCCCTCGCTTCTAAGGCTACAGGTTATCCTCTGGCTTTCGTTGCTGCCAAAATTGCCCTCGGTTATACACTCGACCAGATTGGCGAGATGGGTACTCCTAACTCAGCTTATGTAGCTCCATCACTCGACTATATGATCTGCAAGATTCCTCGTTGGGATCTTACCAAGTTTGCCGGTGTAAGCCGCAAGATTGGTTCTTCCATGAAGTCTGTAGGCGAAATCATGTCTATCGGCCGCTCATTCGAGGAGATGCTCCAGAAGGGTCTCCGTATGATTGGTCAGGGAATGCACGGTTTCGTAGGCAACGACCATACCAAGTTCGAAAACCTGGATGAGGAGCTTTCCAACCCTACCGACCTCCGTATCTTCGCCATTGCCCAGGCTCTGGAGGAAGGCTACACCATCGAGCGCATCGAGGAGTTGACCAAGATTGACCCTTGGTTCATCGAGCGCATGAAGAATATCGTAGATTACAAGCACAAGCTTTCTACATACAAAACATTGGAGGAGATTCCTGCAGAGGTATTGCGCGAGGCTAAGGTATTGGGCTTCTCTGACTTCCAGATTGGCCGCTTCGTATTGAAGACCAAGGATACCAACATGGAAAAGGAGGTTCTCGCTGTTCGTGCACTGCGCAAGAAGTTGAACATTCTTCCTGCCGTGAAGCGCATCCCTACTGTGGCTAGCGAGCATCCAGACCTCACCAACTATCTCTACATGACTTATGCCGTAGAGGGTTACGATATCAACTACTACAAGAACGAGAAGTCTGTCATCGTTCTCGGTTCTGGTGCTTACCGCATCGGTTCTTCTGTAGAGTTCGACTGGTGTTCTGTAAACGCCATCAACACAGCCCGCAAGTTGGGTTACAAGTCAATCATGATCAACTATAACCCAGAGACTGTATCTACCGACTACGATATGTGCGACCGTCTCTACTTCGATGAGCTTTCATTCGAGCGTGTACTCGATGTCATCGACCTGGAGTCACCACGTGGTGTGATTGTTTCTGTGGGTGGTCAGATTCCAAACAACCTGGCTATGAAGCTTCATCGCCAGTCTGTGCCAATCCTGGGTACCTCTCCTGTCAACATCGACCGTGCCGAGAACCGTGGTAAGTTCTCTGCCATGCTCGATAAGCTGGGCATCGACCAGCCTAAGTGGAGCGCCCTCACTTCTATGGAGGATGTTCAGAAGTTCATCGACGAGGTAGGCTATCCTGTTCTCGTTCGTCCATCCTACGTTCTTTCTGGTGCAGCCATGAACGTTTGCCACAATGACGACGAGTTGCGTCGCTTCCTGGAGGCAGCTTCTGAGGTTTCTAAGGAGTACCCAGTGGTTATCTCTCAGTTCATGACCGAGACCAACGAGATTGAGTTCGACGGTGTTGCCCAGAATGGTGAGATTGTAGAGTATGGTATTTCTGAGCACGTAGAGTATGCAGGTGTTCACTCAGGTGACGCTACCATGACCTTCCCTGCTCAGCAGATTTCCTTCGCTACAGCCCGTCAGATCAAGAAGATTTCACGTGCCATCGCCAAGGAGCTCAACATCTCTGGTCCTTTCAATATCCAGTACTTGGCTAAGGGTCGTGATGTGAAGGTTATCGAGTGTAACCTCCGTGCATCCCGTTCATTCCCATTCGTGAGCAAGGTATTGAAGCGCAACTTCATCGAGACTGCTACCCGCATCATGCTCGATGCTCCATATCAGAAACCGGATAAGTCTGCCTTCGATATCGACCGCATGGGTGTGAAGGCTTCACAGTTCTCATTTGCCCGCTTGCAGAACGCCGACCCAGTTTTGGGCGTAGATATGAGCTCTACCGGTGAGGTAGGCTGTATGGGTGATACTTTCGAGGAGGCATTGCTCAACTCATTGATTGCCACCGGCTACAAGATTCCTTCAAAGGACAAGGGCATCATGCTTTCAAGCGGTGGTGCTAAGGAGAAGGCTTCTCTGCTCGACGGTGCCCAGGCTCTGGTGAAAAACGGTTACACCATCTACGCTACAGCAGGTACAGCGAAGTTCCTGAACGAGAACAACGTGAAGGCAACAGCCGTAGGATGGCCTGATGAGGACCACAAGGATATTCCTAACGTGATGCAGATGATTGCCGATCACAAGTTCGACCTCATCGTCAACATCCCTAAGAATCACACCAAGCGTGAGCTGACCAATGGTTACAGAATCCGTCGTGGCGCCATCGACCACAACATTCCTCTGTTCACCAATGCCCGTCTGGCTTCAGCCTTCATCGAGGCATTCTGCACATTGAGCCAGGATCAGCTTCAGATCAAGAGCTGGCAGGAGTACGAGTAAAATTCCCACAGATTTCACAGATTTATATGAATACGCCCTGTAAGGCAAGGCACAGACCAATGATTGTGCCCAAGCCTTACAGGGCTTTTTTTATTCCCTGCAATGAGAAAAAGGAGGCGAAATGATGGCTATCTCATTATTTTATTGTACCTTTGCAAACAGAAATAAAAATAAAGAATGATAGTTTGTATAGCAGAGAAACCTAGCGTGGCTAAGGATATTGCCCGAATCATCGGGGCTACGTCGGCACGCGACGGTTATATGGAAGGTAATGGTTACCAAGTAACATGGACTTTCGGTCACCTTTGTGAGCTGAAGGAACCGGATGATTATACTCCAATGTGGAAGCATTGGAGCCTTTCGGCATTGCCGATGATTCCACAGCGCTTCGGCATCAAGCTCATCAATGATGAAGGCATCAAGAAGCAGTTTGCCACCATCGAGAAACTGATGCAGGCTGCCGACAGCATCATCAACTGCGGTGACGCCGGACAGGAAGGAGAACTCATCCAGAGATGGGTGATGCAGAAGGCGCAGGCGAAATGCCCCGTCAAGAGACTGTGGATTTCATCCATGACCGATGAAGCCATCAAGCAGGGATTCCAGGAACTGAAAGACCAGGGAGAATATCAGTCGCTCTATCTTGCCGGACTTTCCCGTGCCATCGGCGACTGGATTCTCGGTATGAACGCCACCCGACTTTATACATTGAAATATGGTCAGAACCGACAGGTGCTCAGCATCGGTAGAGTGCAGACCCCTACCCTTGCCCTGATCGTAAACCGCCAGAAGGAAATCGACAACTTTGTTTCCGAGCCTTATTGGGTACTCGCCACCATCTATCGCGACACCCAATTTACGGCTACCAGCGGCAAGTTTACCAGCAAGGAGGAAGGCGAGAAGGCATTCAGCACCATCGCCGGCAAACCCTTCACCGTTACCGACGTAAGCAAGAAGAAGGGAAACGAGGCGCCACCTCATCTCTACGACCTCACCTCGCTGCAGGTGGATTGCAACAAGAAGTTTGCTTACTCTGCAGATATTACGCTGAAGCTCATCCAGAGTCTCTATGAGAAGAAGTACACCACTTATCCTCGTGTAGATACCCAGTTTCTCACAGACGATATCTATCCGAAATGTCCGCAGATTCTGAATGGCGTAAGCCAGGCAAAGATAGCCAGTCAGCAGAAATACCTGCCGCTCATCCAGCAGCTCGCAGCCACTGGCAAGAAGTTGCCTAAGAGCAAGAAGGTTTTCGATAACAGCAAGGTGACCGACCACCACGCCATCATCCCAACCGGTGTTCCGCCAACCGGACTCACCGATATGGAGGCGAATGTCTATGATCTCATCGCCAAGCGATTCATCAGCGTGTTCTATCCGGACTGTAAATTCTCAACCACCACCGTTCTGGGCGAGGTAATCAACGAAGATGGTCCCAAACCGGAGAAGATAGAGTTCAAGGTGAGCGGCAAGGAGATTTTGGAACCAGGCTGGCGAGTAGTCTATGCCAAGGATGCGAAGAATGCCGATGATGACGATGCTTCTGATAACACCATCGGAAATGCAGACTCAGGAAACGGCGCCAAGAAGGAAGTGGTAGAAGAAAGAACCCTCCCATCCTTCACAAAAGGCGAATCGGGCGAGCATCAGCCTACCCTGACCGAGAAATGGACCACACCACCTAAGTATTACACCGAGGCAACCCTGCTCCGTGCGATGGAGACTGCGGGTAAATTCGTGGAAGACGAGGAGCTTCGTGCAGCTTTGAAGGAGAACGGAATCGGTCGTCCATCATCCCGTGCCGGCATCATCGAGACTCTCTTCAAGCGCCACTACATCCGCCGCCAGCGTAAGAATCTGATGGCAACCCCGACAGGTATCGAGCTCATCGACACCATCCACGAGGAACTTCTGAAGAGTTGTGAGCTGACCGGTATCTGGGAGAAGAAGCTCCGAGACATCGAGCACAAGACCTACGACCCAGCCGAATTCATCAACGGTTTGAAAGAGCAGATCAACCAGATTGTCATCGATGTCTTATCGGATAACAGCAACCGAAGAGTAACCATCATGACAGAGGAAGATCTCAAGAAAAAGCCGGCAACCAAGAAAGCAACAGCCAGGAAGTCACCAGCCAAGAAGAAGGATGAAGATACAGCCCAGAATGCAAGTTCTCAACCAGTTCCTGCTCCTCAGGCTTCAGCCGACCCAATGGTAGGCAAGCCTTGTCCGCTCTGCGGCAAGGGCGTCATCATCAAGGGCAAGACCGCCTATGGTTGCAGCAACTGGAAATCTGGCTGTCAATATCGCCAGCCATTCTCACAGATGTAGTTTCCTGTTTTTAAAATCAGGGGTTTCTATTTCTAAATTATATGAAGCAGATTAGATTTTTTATGAAGCAGATTTAAATATTATATGAAGCAGATTAGATTATACCAAATCATAACAGCCGTCTGCTGCCTCCTTCTGATAAGCTGCGGCATTGACAAGAACCTGAAGAAGGGAGAGAAGTTCCTTTCTTTAGGCGAATACTATGATGCTGCCGACCAATTCAAGCAAGCCTACACCAAGACACCTCCCAAGGAGCGTGAAAACCGAGGAAAGCTAGCCTTGAAGATGGCGCGCTGCTACAACAAGATCAATGCTACCCCCAAGGCTGTGAATGCTTACCGCAATGCCATCCGCTATAACCAGGCTTCCCTCGATGATCGTCTGGCTTACGCCCGTCTGCTCCAGAAAAACGGTGATTACAAGCAGGCTGAAAAGGAATTCAGAATCCTCGTGGATTCCATGCCCAACAATATTCTTGCCCAGAACGGATTGAAATCTGCCCAGATGGCTCCCAGCTGGAAAAAAGCCGGAAGCAGATATCAGGTAAAGAAGATGGATATCTTCACCTCCCGAAGAGCCGATTATTCACCGATGCTCCTGGGCGATGAATACGAACAGATCTACTTCACCTCCACCCGCAACGAAGCACAGGGAGATGAACTCTGCGGAATCACCGGAACCAAGGCAGGCGATATCTTCTATTCTGAAAAAGACGACAAGGGAAAATGGAGCAGACCGGAAGCCATCGCCACCGGTCTGAATACCGACTATGATGAGGGATCCTGCTGCTTCACTCCCGATGGCAGGGAAATGTATCTCACCCAATGCGTCACCGATCCTGCCTCTCCCCGATTTGCCCAGATTGTCACCTCTTCCCGTTCGAATGCTGCCTGGGGAAAGGTTCAGAAACTGGAAATCACCCAGGATACCTTGAGTACCTACGCCCACCCTGCCGTCAGTCCTGATGGCGAATGGCTCTATTTCGTCTCCGATATGCCGGGTGGATTGGGTGGTTACGATATCTGGCGTGTGCGCATCACTCCTTCAGGTCTGGGAGGTGTGGAAAACCTCGGTGCCCCTATCAATACTCCGGGCGACGAGATGTTCCCTACCTTCCGTCCCAATGGCGACCTTTATTTCAGCAGTAACGGTCATATCGGAATGGGCGGTCTCGACATCTACATCGCCCGAACAGACGAAAAGACCCAGCAGTATAAGATAGAGCACCCCGGCTATCCCCTCAATTCAGAAGCAGATGATTTCGGAATGACCTTCGAGGGACTGCACAACCGTGGCTTCTTCTCTTCCAACAGAAGGATGGCCGCGGCTACGATCATATCTATTCTTTCGAAAATCCGGAGATTGTCACCACGATGAAGGGATGGGTTTACGAAAAAGACGGCTACGAACTTCCTGCTGCCCAGGTGATGGTAGTAGGCAACGATGGAACCTACAAGAAACTACCGGTCAAGGGCGACGGTTCGTTTACGATGCCTGTCCATCCTAAGGTAGATTATCTTGTGATGGCTTCCTGCAAGGGATTCCTCAACCACAAGGAGGAATTGCGGATAGATTCGGCTAAGGAGAGCAAGGAGTATGTGCTCCAGTTCCCTCTGGCTTCCATCTCAGCCCCAGTACTCATCGACAACATATTCTATGATTTTGACGAAGCTACCCTAACGCCAGCCAGCACCCATGCTCTGGATAAACTCGTAGCCTTACTGAAAGAGAATTCCCACGTAACCATCGAACTGAGTGCCCATTGCGATTACAAAGGCAACAGCGAGTACAACAAACGATTGTCTCAGCGCCGCGCCCAGTCGGTAGTAGATTACCTCATAGATCACGGCATCGAAAAAGAGCGCCTTACCCCTGTGGGATATGGCAAGGAACGCCCGAAGACAATCCGCAGGAAGCTCACGGAGAAATATCCTTGGCTGAAGGAAGACGATGTGCTCACCCAGGATTTCATCCTCAAGCAGACCAAGGAGCATCAGGAGATATGCAACCAGCTGAACCGCCGTACCGAGTTTACTGTTCTTCGTACCACCTATAAGATGTTCGACCACGATGGTAACCTGCAGAACCCGCCAAAGTCAAAGCCAAGACAAGAGAAAGAATCCGAAGGCTACGGATATAAAATCAACTTTGATAGGGAATAAAAGTATTTTCTCCTAGGCATAATCTATGTTCAGCAGTGTTGAACTTAAGTTCAGCACTGCTGAATATAAGTTCAACACTGCTGAACATAGGTTCAAAAGCTTTGAACATAACTTTCATCCCTATAAAAAAACTCTTTCTATTAGCAGAAGACCATTCTTCTACTAGCAGAAAGAGTTTTTTCTTATCTTATCGATTGATGATTCAATAAATAGGAACAATCTATCACCTGTAATCTAATATGTCCTATCATCTGGCATCCGCCAGCTCATTATATCCCCAGACCATCACGAGTACTACGATACCTGCCAGCATCATCAGGAGATTCTGCGTCGGCGTGATTGCATCAGCCAAATGGGTAAGGGCACGTGAACCGGTCAGCAGGAAATCTATCTTCATAGAGAAGAGCCATCCCTGAATCTGCTCCCATCCCTGGCAAACCACAGCAGCAACTATGCCGACAGCCACACAGGCTGCCGTCCACAGATGTTCCAATCGGCGACGCTTAGCCAATGCCTGCTCCTGCTCAAGAGACAGCACGGTCTTTTCCTGATCAAGAGCCAGCAAGGTCTTTTCCGGCTCAAGACCCGGCAATGCCTGCATCACCCTATCAGAGAATCCATCATCCGGAACCTCCTCCATCCTGTTATCAGCAAAGAAAGCCTGAAGGAGCTGATCGTCTGTGGCGCTCAGCGGTTCAAGCTCCATACCATTCATATTATCAATCATTTTATCGGTCATAACCATTATGCTTTAAGTAACTTGCAAGTTTCTGTTTTCCACGAGAGAGATGCGACTTGATGGTGCCTTGCGCCATTCCCGTCACCTCTGCAATCTTATCTATAGAGAGACCATCCATCAGCTGCAGCGTGATGCATGTCCGTTCGTTATCGCTCAATATCCGTAGGGCATTGAGCAAATCCATCTTCAGTCCGGCGTTCACTCCCTGCGCATTCTGTCGGGCAACAGCCGGCGTATCGATGTCTTGTGTTTCCTTATGACTGCGGGTATAATCATACCACACATTATAGGCGATACGATAAAGCCAAGTGGAGAAGCTGGCTGTACCCTTGAAACTCGCCAGATGGGTATAAGCCTTCACAAAGGTATCCTGCGCCAAGTCGTCACTCAGCTGCGCATCCCCCAGCGTCTGCCGCAGGAAGAACCCACGAATAGGTGATTGATACTTCTTGACCAGCAAGTCGAACGACTTGCGGTCGTGAAGCATCACCACCTTCGTGACGAGAGAAATATCGGATAACTTTTCCACTATATATTAACTAATAATTTATCTTTCCTTGATTCTTTACACCGGAGTTCCATTATAACCTGTGCCCTGATCGCCATGACGGTTTTTCCACCAATCCTTGATGGCTGGAAGCGAACCTATCAGGGTCTGTCCCAATCCATAGAAGAAGACCAGGGCTCCGATACCAGCCAGGAAGTCAGCATCCCACCATGAGAACATGGCGCACAAGCCAGCTCCCAGAAAGGCATTTCTCAATCCTCGCTTCACCAGATATTCATCGCTCTGCTTGTCTATCGGACGGTCGCCTTCCGGAACATTGATGCCCTTCTCCATCGCCATCTCCGCCAACTTCATCCGGTCGTTGTGGCGGCGAATCAGATATCTGATAACCAGAAACACGATGATCAGCGGAGCAAAGACAAACAGCAGTCCGAAGATGATACAGAAGATGATGATAACCGACAGCGCTCCGCCACCAAATACCGAACCGATGAAATCGAAAGGATCATCATAGTTGCCCAGACTATACTTGGAATGATAAGCACGGTTGTCATTGTCATCTGCATCAGCATAGTCGGAAGTATCCGTTGCGGTTGTATCAGAATAGGCTTCAATAGCCTCATCATCCTGAGCCGCGGATGCCTGCTCGGCTGTAGCCTGCTTGTCTTCCTGCTTTGCTGCGGCAGGAGAAGCCTGCTTATCCACCTGTTGGGTAGTTGGATGATACCGATGTTTTGGAGCAGAAGATCCCAGAGATACCTGGGTAGCTCCGATGCTCATAATGAGCGCCAATGTTAATATCGCTTTCTTCATATCTAACAATATTTTTATAGTTTTACCTTGTTTTTTATTATTTTTTCTATGTCTTAGACGCATCTCTTGGGAAATAAGTTGCAAAGAAACAAAATTTTTCTTATTTTTGCAAACAAAATCAAGAATAAAGGCATAAAATGAAGACATTACCAGAAGATTTCATCAAATATACCCAAGAGTTGATGGGCGATGAACTGTTCCAGCAACTGAAACAGGGCATCACCGAGGGAGAAGCACCTACCAGTATCCGCCTCAATCCTTTCAAATGCAAGGAGGGAGAAGATGTAAGGATGGAGAATTCTCCCGAAAATGGAGAACGGCTAGTAGAGGGCGAACCGATTCCATGGTGCCCTTCCACCGGTCGCTATCTCTCCACCCGTCCTAACTTCACCTTCGATCCATGGCTCCATGCCGGAAAGTATTATGTGCAGGAAGCTTCTTCCATGTTCGTGGATCTGGTGATTAGACAACTCGTTAACGAACCCGTGATGATGCTTGATCTCTGTGCGGCTCCAGGTGGAAAATCTACCGCAGTCCGTGCTGCCCTGCCGGAAGGTAGTCTTCTTTTCAGCAACGAACCGATGCGCACCCGATCGCAGATTCTTGCAGAGAATATCCAGAAGTTCGGTCATCCCGACATGATCGTCACCAACAACTATCCACGCGACTACAAGAAGTCGAAGCTTCAGTTTGATGTCATCCTCACTGATGTTCCCTGCTCCGGCGAAGGTATGTTCCGCAAGGATGATGGTGCCATCAGTGAATGGAGTCTGCAGAATGTGGACAACTGCTGGCATCTGCAGCGTGAAATCGTGAGCGATATCTGGAACTGTCTGAAACCCGGCGGTATCCTCATCTACTCCACCTGCACTTTCAATGCCCACGAAGACGAAGAGAATATCTCCTGGATCTGTGAGGAGCTAGGGGCTGATGCTATTGCACTCAACGATATCGATGAAGCTTGGAATATCACGGGCAATCTCATAGGCACAGACATCCCAGTCTATCGTTTCCTCCCAGGCAAGACCCGCGGAGAAGGCATCTTCCTCGCGGTACTCAGAAAAGAGGGAGAACCGGAAATGGAGAAGGAAGATAAAAAGAAGAAAAAAGACAAGAACAAGGATAAAGGAAAGAACAGAGGAAACAAGGGAAAGGGTCTGCAGGTTCCAACAGACTGGCTGAAGTCTTCCGACTATGAAACGATAACCGAAGACGATAACTTCTATGCCATCCCAAGCCGATGGAAAGCCATCTATGAGGATGCTGCCAGAAACCTGAAGGTGATACATGCCGGCATCAAACTGGGAACAACCAAGGGCAAAGACATCATTCCCGACCAGAGTCTGGCACTCTCCACCGAACTCAACACAGAGGTTTTCCCACAGGTAGAACTCTCCTACGAGGATGCCATCCGCTACCTGCGCAAAGAGGCTGTGAATCTTCCTGCAGACACCCCTAAAGGCTACGTGCTCGTTACCTATCAGCAGATGCCTCTGGGCTGGGAGAAGAACATCGGCAACCGTGCCAACAACCTCTATCCACAAGAGTGGAAAATCAAGAGCAGCCACGTGCCGGAAGAGCCCTGTGTTATCAGCAATAAATAAATATCAAGAAACAAGATAAGAATTCATCAAGAAGAACCAATCATCAGGAATGAATATGCTCAGCATCATCGCTTGTATCTCTAAAGACAATAGGGCCATCGGCTACCAGAACCGACTGCTCTATCATTTACCATCAGATATGGTACGCTTCCGTGAACTTACCACGGGGCATACCATCATCATGGGCAGAAAGACATTTGATTCTCTCCCTAACGGTGCTCTTCCACATCGCCGCAACATCGTTGTCTCTAAAAGTCTGAAAGAGATAGATGGGGGCGAAGTATATCCTACCCTGGAAGAAGCACTCAGGGCTGCACAAGGCGACTCCTTGTCTGCCCCCAAGGAAGATGCAGGAATAGCCAGTCCGGAAGAAATCTTCATCATTGGCGGAGAAAGCATCTATCGCCAGGCTCTTCCTGCTGCCCGGAAACTCTATCTCACCATCGTAGATAAGGAGCCGGAACAGGCAGATACCTTCTTCCCTGCCATCGACAGTTCTGCCTGGGAAGTGACGGAAAAAGAAATGAGGAATGAAAACGGATTGTCGTTCTCATTCCTCACCTATATCAGAAAATAAATTCGACCAGTACGGTTGAATAAATTCCTATTCTTCTGTTGTCTCATCATCCTCATCAGCAACCTGCTGAATATCCTTCAGAGAAAGCTGACGGTCGATGGCTGCATTGAAGGAGATGATGGTCTCGCTTCTAGAAAGCCCCAATGGCTGCAACTTATCGTGGATAATCTCCAGGAGATGGTGGTTGTTGACTGCATAAATCTTGATGAACATATCAAAACCGCCCGTAGTATAATGACACTCTACTACCTCAGGAATCTTCTTGAGTTCATCAACCACCTGATCAAACTTCTCAGGTTCCTTGAGGAACAGTCCCATATATGCACAGGTTTCGTAACCAATCTTCTCTGGATCGATAACAAATTGAGAGCCTTTAATAATGCCAAGGTTAGTGAGTTTAGCAACACGCTGATGAATGGCAGCACCACTTACATTACAAGCACGTGCTACTTCCAGAAATGGAATTCGGGCATCCTGAGAAATCAGCTTCAGAATATGCCTATCTAATGAATCTAATACTTGTTTTGCCATAATTAATTATTATTTGCCTGCAAAGGTAGCACTTTTCTTTAAAAAAAGCAACTTTTCTAATAAAAAAAATAATAAATTAATATTATTTTTCCTTTTAGAGCATATTATTTCCTATTTTCAACAGCAGAATAGCTTATTTTCAGTGCCTTTGCCTGGCGCAGCGCCTGCTTCACATCGGTAATCACTCCCATCTTGGTGTCCTGATCTGCCTTGATGGAAACGGTCATCAGTTTCTGGTCTTCAGGCGACATCCGCTTCTTCTCGGCAGAGATATAATCCTGCACATCTGAAACACTGACAAACTTGTCATTCATCTGTATCTGAGTACCTGAGCCGTATTTGCCTTGCAGGTCCTTGGTTGGCTTTCCTATATAAATATGACTTACAGCCGACTTCTTGGTCAGGCGTGTGAGATTCTTTCCTTCAGGCATACGGCATTCCACCTTTAAGGTAACCTGTCGCATGTGGGTAACAATCATAAAGAAAAAGAGTACCGAGAATATCAAATCCGGCAAAGATGAGGTATTCAATTCTGGAACCGAATGCGATTTTTTACGAAAATTCATCATTTGGTGCCTCCTTTCTCCGGTGTTGACTGGGTTTCCTGTTTCTCTTCCGCATCAGCATCTACACTCTTGTCTTCATGAGTCATCGCATTGGCATACGACTCCGTAATGCGCTGAGGACAGAGCTTACGCACCTGCTCCTTCTGATCATTGCTCAAAAGCGCATAGTCTCTATGATATTTTTTCTGGGCTGCCTCATTGCGAAGTTGCGCATAGGCTTCCATCAATTCATTCTGCATCTGGAAATAAAGGTTGTAGTTGGCATCACGATCGCTCTCTATGGAAATCAGATGTTTCTTACCCAGGCGATGTACAAAGCGGACGGTTTCCAGCTTCAGATCTTCCAGCTTCATCGGCTGGTTGTTCACCAGCAGCGTATCTCCAGCCGTAAGATGAATCGCCATCAGATTGTTCTTATCCACCACCGATTCCTGCTGTTCCTTCTTCTGAGGTTCAGGCGAAGGAAGCTGGCGCAACAATCCCTTATCCACATCCATGGATGTGGTTACAAGGAAGAATATCAGCAGCATAAACGAGATGTCGGCTGTTGAGGTGGTATTCAATCCCGGAGTTTCGTTACGATTCCTTCTTATCAGCATTGCGTTATGATATGATACTAACTATTTTTTTGTTTGATAATTACAGACTGTTATTGCTTCTTTCGGATATATCGGGTGGCACCGAAGCAAACGGCTCCAATGCCTGCCAGCAACATCAGCAGCGAGGTGATGACAAACATATCAGAAAGTTTCAGCCACAACCAGTCGGCGTAGTTTTCACCGTTGATGAGCATCGGGGCGGAACCTCCCAAGAGGAAGGTAAGAATCAGAACTGCCAGCAAGGTAAGCCAGGTGATACGGAAGATACGACGCACCGGCACACCATTCACCACAGCTTCCGACTTGCTGCTCCGGTAATCCTTCACCATCGAATAGACCGCCAAGCCTATTCCTCCTATCAGGAAAAGCCACATCAGGAAGATGAGCACATCGGTAAAAAGAGGGGCATTGAAGTCGGGGTTCTCATCGAAAGGCAAATCATAGCCTATCAGATAGAACAGACCGAAAACCAGCACAGCCAAACCTATCATCAGACGGAAAACCTTCTGAGATATCTGTTCGGCAGACTTGTTACTTTGAACTTTGAACTTTGAACTTTGAACTTTCAACATGGAACTTTCAACTTTGAACGTTGTTTCTTCACTCTTCACTTATTCTTGGCGATAATATCCATCAAAGTTACAGCCGATTCTTCCATCTGACTGGTGAGATGCTCCACCTTGGAAAGGATATAGTTATAGAACACCATCAGAATCAAGGCAACAATGATACCGAAGATGGTAGTAATCAGCGCCACCTTCATACCCGAAGCCACGATGGTAGGACTGATATCTCCCGCCTGCTGAATCTGGTCGAAAGCCATCACCATACCAATCACCGTACCCAGGAATCCGAGGGAAGGAGCCATGGCGATGAAGAGCTTGATCCAGGAGCATCCTTTTTCCAGGTTGGCAGCCTGCACGGTACCATATCCACTTACCGAGCGCTCGATATCATCAAGATGCTCATCCATATGCATCAATCCCTGATAGCAGATAGAAGCTACAGGTCCACGGGTATTGCGGCAAAGTTCCTTGGCACCTTCCACATCCCCTGCCTCTACCTTCTGGTCGATATCCTGCATCAGCTTCTTGGCATTGATTTCAGAAAGACTGAGATAGATAATGCGCTCAATACAGAAAGCCAGACCCACGATGAGAGCGATGGCAACGAGCGACATAAAGCCGGCATTACCCTCTATGAACTTCGTCTTAAGAGCTTGATGAAATCCGATATTCTCGTCTTGCGCCATGACAGGCAGAGAACACATTACTGTGAAAATGAATATTGCGAAACGCGCAATAGCTGTATTTTTCTTCATAATCATATATACCTACCTGTTGGCGGAATTAAAAAACCGCCTGAAAATTAGTATATTTTTATGGAGAAAAAGTTGTGCATCTCGTTGATTTTAAGTAACTTTGTAGTGTCCAATTATAAAGTT
>NZ_QSIG01000028.1:0-43490 GCF_003468525.1 Prevotella sp. AM34-19LB
GGTCACCGCGATTTGCCGGGCATGCAGAAAGCCTGTCCCTGCTTCGATGCCACGAAGCTTCAGCCTCTGCTGGCTTCATAGCATCTCATGAAATTCTCCCAACCTGTATATTCTGGCAGGTTGGGGGAATATCCAGAGTTTCACGTCTTTCACTTCCGTACCTTGGTCGGCTTCATCTGCCCAAGTGAGCGATACTGACAAACCGCCTTCTTCCTCACCGTCATGAACATCATGGTCGCAACTTGCCAACAGGCATGGGACGCATAACAGCACCCATAACCAAATATTAAATCTTCTTTTTGCTTTCATTTTCTATCTTGTTTTATGGGTTACTGATGATTGTCTGTTGTCTCTACTCGGCGAGCTTTCTGGGCTTCGCGAGATCCGTCGCTTCCCTTACCTGCAGCCGAAATGCGGCTTGCCGCTATGCCTTTCTTTACCAGCCAGGCTTTCAGGGTTTCTGCTCGCTGGCGAGAAATGCGCTTGTTCACCGCTACGCTGCCCCTGGTGTCGCACCAGCCTGTCACCGTCACCTTCATATCCGGATTCTCCTTTAATATATGGAGGATTTCGTTCAGCTTGGATTCCTCGTCAGGTTTGATGGCGATACTGTTGAAATTGAAGTAGATAACAGGGAATTTCACCTCTGAGGTTTCAGCAATGTCTTGTTCTGCAACCTTGGTTTCTGCCTTATCCGCCTTGGCAGCCGACTCTTGCTGTTGGGTGTTCTCCTCTGGGGTAGTCAGCTGTTGCTGGACTTCCGGCTGAGGAATGATTGAGGTTTCCATCATCTTCCTTTTCTTTGCCTTGGTGAAGCTGATGCCCAGTCTGATGCCGCTTTCCCAAACGAAGTTGTTCTTGTGGAGATGTTCCGGCATTCCGTCCATACGTTCTCCTGTAAGACAGGTCAGACCGGAATAGATGCCCAATTTCAGACATGAGGTCAGTTGGTAGCCCACCTGCAAGTCTGCGCCATAACCCAAATGCCAGTTGGTAGAACCTTTCATTTCCTTGGCATCATCGGCTATAGTCTGGATATCAGCCTTGGTAGTTACTGCATATATATGAGGTGAAACAGCCAAATCCCATCGGCTGTCAGCTGTTTGAGGGAACAACCCAAGGAGGTTAACGTTCACTCTTGCCCCATATCTGCCCATTCTGACATGGCTTTTCAAATTGGCATACTCCCAACTGTCCATGCCTAAGACACCTGTCTTGTAAAGCACACCGTCGCTACCCAACCAATAGTTACGTTCTACGCAACAGTCTTGTGCTGACAAGTTCATTTCTCCATACTTGGCAGATAACTCTGCCGAGAATATGGAGTGAAACGATAGCCACCATATAAACCAGCAGCCCAACCGAGGTGCGTCTTGTCGTGTCCGAAACTTGAGAAAGTTGAGAAACCGAAAGGCATTCCACCCTCAATACCGACGTACCAGCCATGCGAAATTGCCTTTCCATCTTCTTTCACTTCTGCTTTCACAAAAGAAAATGGAAGAATAAATGCAAGCATTGCGACCAGCAACCGTTTTTCTATTGTTAAATAATTTATCATATCATTCATTTTTTTACCGTAAAAATAAAAATCTATCTCCAATTACAGGACAAGTATCCACCATAAAGCTAATTCATCCATTCTATCCGAAACTCACTCCAGGAAATACAAGAGGTTTGTTAGGAAGATAAATATGGATGCCAACAGCAAATAGATATAAAAGCGTTCTCTACTTGATGAAGTCACGAATGCTATAGCGAGCCTTCCAATGATTCTCAAGATACATTCTGTACTCATGTATCATGGCATATCCGAAGATAATACATGATATGAGTACAAACACCCCGATGATGATCAGGCTAATTCTATCCTTGGCATTGTTTCTATTACTTCTTTCATATTGCAAATATAGTGAATTTCTCCGAAAGAAGGTGTAGTTTTTACCTGTTCATGTGTCGCATTCGCAGGAATGCGACACCTTTTTGGCTGTTTTTCGTAGAAAAACAAAAACTCGTTGTACATCCACATAAGAACTTACAACGAGTTTTTAGTTATTTATATTGGGAGTTTTGACACGCCCTCCGCATGATTATTTATTTTGTTATATCAAAAGCTACATAATATTCTAGATCAGATTCTACTACACCGTCATGGCCTATAGTACCATGTAAATAGTAGCATCGTCCATCATCAGAACAATAATAATCAGCATAAGAATCTTTTACTATGCCTGCATTACATAAAAGTTCAAATTCTGCAAAGGTGACGAGTCGTCCCCCGATAGCCTCTGCCTTTGCTGCGGCTGCCTCTTTGTTTTCAGCTGCCGCTTGTATGGTCTTGCAGGCTACGACAGCAGAAGTGCCGGTAGAAGAGAAAACGATGCAGTCATAACTGCCGCTTTCGTTGGCAAGTATGTAGTCTTCACCAACATTCAGCAACTTACCTTCCTTGTCCGAAGTGCTCCAGGTGGTATTGACATCTATAAGGAATTGCTGGTTGACCTTTGCGCCATACTTTCCTGTGATGTAAGTCTGATAGTTAGCTTGTACGGGTACATTACTTATCGTCTTTTCTTCTTCTTCATTGTACTGTGTAATGAAATTATCAAGGTTCGCCTCATCCGCACTTGCCAACACGTAGAAACTGCCTATTTCCACAGGAGAATCGGTTGTCCCATGTATTTCGTTTTCGATGGACAGTGTCTTGGTGTCAGATTCTGTTCCTGTTGTCGTACCGTCTGCCACATTGAAGCTCGATGGGCGGCTATAAGTCACGGTCATGCTTCCAGGCTCCAACACATCGGTTTCCCTCAAAATTACTTTGGCTACAGCACGATTCAGCGTGACGTTTACCTGATTACCATTGCTTACTTTAACCGATTGGCTTGCATAAAAAGCCTCGGCATTGGCATCTGCCTCAGTGCTTTTCAAGTCTTTCACACTTGTCAAGTCCGCTGCGTCATAGTTCGTACTGCCATGGTCTGCCCAGAAAAGACACTTGTATGTACCCGGAGGCAACAGGATGGTAAAGCTGTTGTTTTCGAAAGTTGTTTCCTGCTTTACTTCTGTCGTACCAGCCTCATCATAGACAGCAACCACATAACGCAAGCCATCCACGGTAGCTCGTGTTTGGGGCTTCTCGTCGGTTGCGAGTGTGAAAGTCACTTGTTGTACTGTGTTGTTTCCCTTGTCGGTAAACAACTCCTCGTTCTGACTGCACGATGCCAGCATCGCTGCGATGCCCAGCATCAAAAAAACTTTTTTAATCATTTTCAAAAACATTTTTAATCATTTTCAAAAACATTTTTAATCATTTTCTAATTGTATATTTACTTGTTACTTAAAACCACACATTGTATATTCCGCTCCATTCGGTATTTATGTCGATGCCGCCCTTGTTGATGCCAGCCGTAAGAAAATTGCCATACACTGTCGTAAGGTGGCTATTCCGGTAATTTATCCGAACACCCGAAGCACGACATAACGTGTTACCTTGGTTGTCGGTTACGGTAACTGTAACATTGACAAGTGACTCTGTTCCATTTACCAACACCCAATCGCCGCCTACCAGAACCTCATTGTCAACATCATTATAATGAAGTGATACCTGCGAGTAACTTATACCACCTACGGCATCATTCGGTTTTCCTGTAGAAACATTAAATCCAGAGGGGAAATATCCCTCATACTGAACCTTTACCGTCAGATTCTTCAACGGGGGGTATATATCTGGCTTCGCTTCCATCAGCTTGCGGTAGTTTTCTACGTCTTTGGCTATGAGGCGGTACTTTGCCAATGGGCGTTGGAGTTGCACATTCATTGTTGCGCCCTCTTCGGCCAGCGTGATGTCACTTTTGTTATAGTACGCCGCATCCTTGGCATCGGTGTTCGCCGTGTATGGCTTCGTGACGATGGACACTGCTTTCAGGCTTTCCGTATGATAAAATGTGTCGGCAAGCGGATTGTCAGCGTGGGCATAGTCCGTCCACAGGCGCAGGTCGTAAGAGCCTTCTGCCAATTCAAGCTCCACGAGATATGTGCCGTCGGCTTGCGGGACGGGTGTCACGGCTTTGTGAAGCACCACGATGTCCGTGCCTGCCTTGCAGAGTTCTGCCACACACCTTATTGTATTGGCGGTTCCGGCGGCACGAGTCTTGCTCTTCTCTGGTGTGTAATCCGGCAGTTTCGGGGCGGGCAGCGTGAGCTGCAGACGGAGCGTGGACAGCGTGAAAACACCCCGCTGCAGGAAGACGGTGACAGGGCTGATGCCGTCCTCCGTCACATTCACCTCCGCTATGCCCGAAAGCAGGTTGGTCTCGTGGCTCATTTCCATCTCCAACCACTCGTGCAGGGCAGTGAGGGTAGAGGCCTCCGCCGCTTCTTCGTCCGCATTGATGACCACCGCTACCGTGTAGTGTCCGGCTTCTAAGGGATGCAGGACGGCAGCAATGCCCCGTGCGTCCGCATAGTTGTAGGTGGCGTAGAGGTTTCCCCCCGTGCCGTAGATGTAGAGCTTGATTGCCCCGATAGGCACGTCTGGACATTGGGTATTGTCGATGGTTACGGCCATACCCCTCTCTTCCTCGTGCGGGTCACGGTTGCAGGCTGTCAGGCACACGAACATGAGCAGCGTACATATCTTCAGATAGATGTATCTTCTTTTCGTATTCATCGTCTTTGGTTCTACTTTATTTCTTTTTCAGTCACGGCACGGATGCCCCATAGAGGAAAGAACAAGCCATCTCATTTTTACATAATTCATCTTCATATCTTTTGTTTTTGAATTAATAATTTCTTGTAAAAATAAATACTTTTGTGCGTTCTGTCGAATCTTACCACTATGCAGCGGCATTATCCACCGAACGACACCTGTTCTCTCATTGCCATTATATATACTGTGATTCCCAGAATGACGACAAAAGTCAATCCGAGAAACAGATAGATATAGAATCTCTCCCTCTTGATGAAATCGCAGGAGCTATAGCGAGCCTTCCAATGATTCTCAAGATACATCCTGTACTCATGTATCATGGCATATCCCAAGATAATACCTAATATGAGTACAAACACCCCGATGATGATCAGGGCTAATTCTATTCTTGGCATAGTTTCTAACATTTCTTTCATGGCACAAAGATAGTGTTTTTCATCAAAAAAAGGAGGCGCATTCCCCTGTCAATGTGTCTACTTCCTATGTTTTAGGTGTCTACTTCGTAGGAAGTAGACACCCATTTTAACGATTTATTCCCTTATATTATGCGTTTTTCTGGTATTTTCTTCTCGCCATTCGGTAGGCGTACAACCTTCCTTTGACTTGAATATCCGGTACAGATAGGTACGGGCAGAGAAGCCACACTCGGCAGAAATAATGTCATTACTATAGTCTGGAAATTCCAACATCATCTTCTTTGCCGCATTGAAACGTATATCACCAAGCCATATTCTGAATGTAGTTTTCAGATACTGGTCGAAGAATACAGATAACTCATCCTTGGAGATACAAAGTGTGCGAGAGAGGGTAAGCATATTCACAGTACTGTCCTTATATCCTAAATTCGCACACCATGCATCAAGACTTTTCTGGATGAAATCTCTGCGCTCATCGGAAAGTGGTTGTAAAGATTCTGTTCTGCTATCAGCAGAGGTCTGCTGTTTAGCAGAAAGTGCCCCCCCCATACCTATATTTTGTTCCCACCAAGGCATCGTTTTCCACTTCTTTATCCAATAGCTCTTCTGTTGGAATATAACTGCTGCCAAGAGCAATAAACGTAAGATTGAAGAACAACAAGGCAAGCAATTCGGCAGGACCTACTATATATAATAAGGTGGTAGAAAAGATGGCAACTGGCATAGCGAGTACTGCGAGCCATAGAATGATTACACTGGCACGCGAATATCTTACGTAAGGCAACAAGTCTGTTGCAGCCATTGTCTCCAACATATTTTTACGCCTAATCATCTCCTGAATAATCATGTATATGCAATAGATAACACTTACGCAGCACAGAGTCAGCATCAGATAAAGCCCTTCTCTGATATACAGGCTATGATGAAGACTGATTCCCACGCAAAAGATCAAAATGATGGCAGCATAAATGCCACTACACATCAATATCATCTTTCTGAGGTTGGAACTTGTGGTCTCTATGTTGTAGATTCCCATGGAGATAAGCGAAAAACAAGGAGTATAGATTAGAATATTGACGGTTGCCCCAAGACTGTCGTCGGCAGCACGGAATCCAAAAACCATCTGCACGGCATATTGTATCGCCAATCCTATTAATGCGGCAACAATCATCCATCGTGAACGCTCATACCGCTTGTTCTCCCATCTTACATGCAGATGAGAGAGTGCCACGAAGAAGGCATTGATGAGCATGAAGATGAAACATGCAAACTGAAGTAGAAATAATGAATCCATAGTTTTCTTATCTTATGTTTACTTTCTTGTATTTCTGGTTGCTTGCCGTAGGATTATCCGGATTAGTCATCTGCAAATATCCTGCTGCGACAAGGGAGGTGATGTAACGCTCACGGTTCTTGGTTTGATTGGATAAACCAAGGCGTTCCATAATCTCTGCGGTGGTTCGAGGAACTGAACAGAAATTTACTATGTCCCTTTGCTTATTAGACAATGACACTTTTTTAGTGTCAGAGTGTCTAAGTTGAGTGTCTAAGTTGGTGTTAGAGTGTCTAAGTCTGGTATCTAAGTCACTCTCAGAAGTATCTAAGTCGGTGTCAGAGTCTTGAACTTGGTTACTTTTTTCCTCGACTTGGTTACTTCCCTCCTCGACTTCGTTACTTTTTTGTTCGACTTGGTTACCGACTTGGTTACTTTCCCCCTCGACTTGGTTACTTTCTCCTCTCCAAACCGTGATGACAAATTCCTGCGCCTTGTCATTATTCGTAAACGTGACATTGATATCTTCGTCCAAAGCACGAGTGATGCCGCTACCTACACCAGTGTATGGCAGCAAGTATATAGCATTGTTAAAAAGGAACATATTGCGAGGCATGGAAGTTCCTGCCTTGATATCCTCAATAGTAAGTCCATTAGGCAATGCACCAGGACTATGAATCTCAACACGATTGTCGAAAATGAAAATGCGAACAGGGGCTTTCATGTTCAACGAGCGATGTACAAGACTGTTTACCGTGAATTCAACCAAACTGGTATAAGGTATTTCCAACTTTCCCATGCTGTTGAATTCTTCTCCCACCTGCACATTATGCAGATTACGAGTGAAGAAATCCATGATTGTGTCATACTGATGAAGCAGATTTCCCTCCATATCTACATCATTCACCTTGTCACGAAAAACCTTGCTGCCGACACTGTTGCCTGCAAAACAGATGCATTTGGCTGTCATCATTGGCATCCAGCGCTGGGTGTATTTGCCAAACAGAAGCATGGCAGCAACGGTCAGTGTGCCATCGGGACGGATAAATCGCAGATTGCGAAGTATCTTCTCACAGTCATGTCCCTTAGCTATGGCAGAGCAAATCATATCAAGTGATGCTTCATTAAAAGCGTCACCTGTCAAGCCTTTCTTCTCCAAAACTCTTTCAAAACGGTTGCCAAGAAACTGCTTGATGGTCGTTGCATCAAGGTCGTTGACAGTTGCATCCCTAACACCAGCCTCGTCTGGAGCAAAACTACCGCAGTCGGTCATCATTTCTGCAAGTTCTGCATTATCGAACACTTTACGCTTGTCGGCACCATTCTTCACCCATACGATTCCCTTATTGTCATGATAAGGCTTGTTGAGTCCTTCCTTCACAGTAGCAATAACCAAGTTGCCATCCTCGACCTCAACAGTATCTATCTTTATCAGAATGGATGGCACTACGTTTTCTGAAGCAATATCACTCAATAAGTTGGTAGTTTCTTGTACCTCAGAATACGACAAGGCATTGATTTCTCCAGTCTTATCCTTTATACCAACTACCAACTTGCCACCATGTGAATTACTGAACGCCACTAACTCACAGGCAATATCATATTTGTCGAGAATGCGTTCCTTGAACTGCACCCCTGACACCTCGCCAGCGTTTATCTGTTTCAATATATCGTCCATCATTCTTTGCCATACATTATTATAAAATAAGTAAATACGCTTGCAAAAGTACAATAATAATTTTAGAAAAAGGAATAATATTCTCAAAAATTTATGCAAAATACAAACTAATTGAGTATTTTGCAATAGATAGACTATGCTAACCTCGACAAAACCAAGACAGCTGCACGAAAGGATGTCTGCTGCACTGGCGGTGATAAATAACTTTACAGATTAAACGTTGCGGAAAAATCTCTTAAGAGAAGCTGGCGTTTCCCTTAAGGAAAAATATATTTTCCCTTAAGGAAAAAAATAAAAATCCTTAAGGGAAAATTCTCAACCTCTTCTTTCCCCATTTTCCTGGCGTTTTCGTCTGATACTCTCTTCCTTGAATATTGTTTACACGGATATGGAGAGAAAATGGGAGTTGAACAGGCATCTATTGCGATAGCTTTGCGATGTCACAGAGTCGCTTTTCTATTTCGTATGTCTCTTCAGGAAGATGCTGTGGTCGATGCAGGCTGGGAGCTCTTCCTTATAGTGGGTAACCATGATCATCGTCTTGTTCTTTCGCTTGCAGAATGCCTCGATGATATCCTTTACCAGGCGGCGGTTTCTGTTGTCAAGACCATGAAGAGGCTCGTCGAGGATGAGAAGCTCAGGATCCTTCACGAAGGCACGTGCCAGAAGTACCAGGCGCTGCTCGCCACTTGACAGCTTCAGAAAACCACGATCTTCCAAACCCTCCAGACCGAAGACTTTCATCCAGAAACGGCACTGGTCCATATCCTCTTCCTTTGGCTTTACATAGAGACCCACAGAATCGGTAAGGCCGCTCGCCACAATGCGGATGGCTGGCATATCACGCTGATAGGAACGGTGAAGCTCTGGAGATACATAGCCGATATGCTTCTTGATATCCCAGATGCTCTCGCCACTGCCACGAGGATTGCCGAAGAGGGCAATGTCGCAGGCATAGCTCTGCGGATTGTCGGCACATACCAGACTGAGCAGGGTACTCTTGCCGGCACCATTCTGTCCGCTCAGCGCCCAGCGCTCACCATTGTTAACCGTCCAGTCGAGATCGTTGAGAATGATGCGCTCGCCATACTGGATGCGGACCTTGTTCATCTTCACCACTTCCTGACTGTGATATTCCCGGTCGCTATATGGCAGGTCGATGATGGCTTGTTCTAATTCTTCGCATAGTACGTGGGCAGGGATGGGGTTGCGCTGTGCCAGATATTCTTCCTTGGTAAGCTTAGGATATACCTTCATATCCTTCACTTCTACCACGTGGGTGATGAACTCTGGGATATCATCGCTCTTGCTCAATACGAGAATAATCTGCAGATGATGCTCTGTGGTAAGTGACTTGAGAAGCTCCTTGAGCTGGTCGCGGGTGTCGGCATCCAGACCGATGAAAGGATTGTCCATGATCAGCACGCGAGGCTCAGAGAATAGGGTAGAGGCAAGCTTGAACTTGCGGAGCTCTCCACTGCTCAGCAGGATGGTGTATTTGTCGAGCAGGTGGTGCATGTGGAACAGCTCGTAGATGTGTTCCTGCAGCTGTCTGCGCTCAGGAGTATCTTCGCCAGCCATCTGATAAGCCTCTTCCAGCTTATCCTTGACGATAGGCGTGTTCTCATCTATTTCCAGCTGGTTCCAGCGCTGCTGCAGGAAGTAGGTGCGGTCGTTGTCGCCTCCGTAGGTATCACGGAAGGTGATATACTTGATATTGTCGCTCACCAGGGATTTGGTACTAGGAGAAAAGTCGTAATCAGGATCGTGCATCAACAGCGGGTGTCTGCCCACAAGGATGTCCACGAACATCGACTTACCTCCACCATTGGGACCTACGATAGCGATATGCTCGCCGTCGCATGCCTCGAAGTTAACTGGCTCAGCCATACGCCATTCCGGCATACGGGTTACGCCATTCTGAATACTGATAATCTTTTGCATCTCTCTTATTTTTTTTGATATGATTGCGTGATAACAGGGTGATATTCCCGGGCTGGGCTACTTGTGCGTGGTACGGTTGATAGCCGCCAGAAGCTTTGCCTGCGGGCCCGTCATACCTGTACCTTTCTCTATGCGGCTGGCGTTCTTGGTAGCAAAATCCTTCCAGCTGCTATAGTGCCTGTCGCCCGTTTCGGGTCTGCCCATCTGCAGGAAATGGCAGTAGGCAGCGCCCAGGGCATCGGTGGCATCCATGTATTTCGGCATCTCGTCTTCCCGGATGTTGAGCATGCGCTGCAGCATCGCCGCCACCTGCTCCTTGGAAGCCTGACCTTGTCCGGTAATTGCCATCTTGATTTTCAGCGGAGCGTACTCGTGGATGGGTACGTCGTGGTGGATGGCAGCAGCGATAGCCACTCCCTGCGCCCTGCCGAGCTTGAGCATCGACTGCACATTCTTGCCGAAGAAGGGAGCCTCTATCGCCATCTCGTCGGGCAGATAGGAATCGATGATGCCAGTCACTCGCTCGAAAATCCTTCCGAGTCGCAAGTAGGGATCTTTCTCCTTGCGCATGTCAATGACGCCCATCACCACCAGTTCTGCCTTGTTGCCGATGACGCGTATCACGCCATAGCCCATCACGTTGGTGCCGGGGTCAATGCCCAGGATAATCTTTTCTGTGTTCGATTTCTTCTGAATCATCTGAATGCTGTATCTTCTGAATCCTTGGAATTCTGAATGCTGTATCCTCCTGAATCTATCGGTCCATATATGGATTATGAGCCAATTCCTCGCCGATGCTGGTAGCCTCACCGTGGCCTGGCAGCACCTGTGTTTCATCCGGCAACATGCCGAGATGGCGCAGGCTGTTGATGATGCGGAACATGCTGCCGCCAGGGAAATCGGTTCTGCCGATGGAACTCTTGAAGAGGGTATCGCCCGAGAAGAGTACGTGCTCTGCCTCGCAATAGAAGCATACGGAGCCGTTGCTGTGGCCCGGAGTCTCGATGATGGTGAATTCGTGATTGCCGAACTTGATTACCTCATCTTCCTCAAAGAAATGACCGATAGGAGGGAAGTGGGTGTCGAGCTGCATCTGGTAGAATGTCTCTGCCTGATGAGCCAGACCCTTCATCAGCTTCTCATCGCCCTGTGCCACTTCCGGCTTCAGTCCGAACTCCTGGTAGATGGTGTCGTTGCCGAAATTATGGTCGAGATGACCATGGGTAACGAGGAGATGAACAGGCTTCAGATTGTTCTTTCTGATATACTCGGTGATTGCCTTGCGCTCTTCTGGATAGAAGGCACCGCAATCTATGATGACGCACTCGAGGGTGTCATCGCTGACCACGTAGCAGTTTTCCTGCAACATGTTGACTTGGATCTTTCGATATGTAGCATTTTACTTTGAACTTTGAGATTTGAACTTTGAACTTTATGATTAGTGAAGCTGATGAATTTTTCACTCTTCACTTCTATGCCGGAACATAAACCAGCTGCTTGTCCTGGCTGAACCACTCCTCATCGAAGAAGGTGTTGAGAGGGGTGATTTCCGAAATCTTATAATACTGCTTGAGCTCCTCCTTCAGATTGCCGCCCTTGAGGCAGAGCAAACCATTAGGCAGGGCATTCTGACCCGCCTTCTTGAAGTTCTTCTTGATGATCTTCATCAGGTCGGGCAACTGCATTACGGCACGGCTCACCACGAAGTCGTACTTGCCTTTCTCGTCCTCGCCGCGCAGGTGTTCAGCCACCAGGTTCTTGAGTCCGATAGCGCCAGCCACCTCATTGCACACCTTAATCTTCTTGCCGGTGCCGTCGATGAGCTTGAACTTGCACTCTGGGAAGAGGATGGCAAGCGGGATGCCCGGGAAACCACCGCCGCATCCGAAGTCGAGAATCTCTGAACCCGGGCGGAAGTTGATCGCCTTGGCAATAGCCAGAGAGTGGAGCACATGGTGCTCGTAGAGGTTGTCGATATCCTTGCGGCTGATGACATTGATCTTGGCATTCCAATCGCGATACAGACCGTCGAGGGCAGCGAACTGCTTCTTCTGCTCGTCGGTGAGGTGAGGGAAATATTTCTCTATGATATTCATTCTATCTTGTTTTTGTTTCTTTCTATCTAATACTATATTTATTAATGTATATAAACCGATGCAAAGGTAGTGCAAATTGTAGATAAAACAAAATAAAATTAGCTTTTTTTGTATATTTAGTAGTTATTTCGGGGCTAGTTAGCAAAAAAATGTGTACCTTTGCACCCGAAAAAGATGTTAGATAGTATTTATTTAATATAAAAAGTAATGATAAAAGCAGCATTATTCGACTTAGACGGCGTGGTTTTCGATACCGAAAGCCAGTATTCCGTGTTCTGGGGAATGATAGGCAGGGAGTATCATCCGGAGATGCCTGACTTTGCGCTTCGCATCAAGGGACAGACCCTGGTTCAGATCTACGACAAGTACTTCTCTGATGATGCCACATTCGCTCATATTGATGGATACACCGATTGCAAGTCGGAACAGGCTAAGATAACAGCCCGGCTCGATGAGTTCGAGCTGAATATGTCGTTTCCTTACATTCCCGGATTCGAAACTTTCCTGAAAGACTTGAAGGCGCATGGTGTGAAGTGCGCTGTGGTGACGAGCAGCAATCTGCAGAAGATGGAGCAGGTGTATAAGCATCATCCTGAGTTTAAGACCTATTTTGACCGCGTGCTCACCAGCGAAGATTTTGCCAAGAGCAAGCCGGATCCAGATTGTTATCTCAAGGGCGCTGCCTGTTTCGGAGCAAAGCCGGAGGAATGCGTAGGTCTGGAGGACAGCTTCAACGGACTGAAGGCAGTGAGAGCTTCGGGTGCATTTACCCTCGGACTCGCTACTACTAATTCTGCAGAGAGCATCCAGCCATACAGCGACTATGTGATAGCCGATTACAATGGATTCGGATACGATGACCTGGAGAAGATTGTAGAAAAGAGATTAAGATAATACTTTTAGTAAACACAATTATATGGGATATTTATCTACAGACAAAAAGAAAATCACAACCAAGACCTACGCCGAAATGAAGGCGGCAGGTGAGAAGGTTACGATGCTTACTGCCTACGATTTCACTACCGCAGGCATCATCGATGCAGCTGGCATCGATACCATCCTGATAGGTGATTCGGCTAGTAATGTGATGGCTGGAAATGCTGACACATTGCCTGTCACCGTAGATCAGATGATTTATCACGCACGCAGTGTGGCTCGCGCCTGCAATCATGCACTCGTGCTCTGTGATATGCCTTTCGGCAGCTATCAGATTTGTAAGGAGGATGCCTTGCGCAATGCCTGCCGAATGATGAAGGAGACAGGCGTGGATGCGCTGAAGCTGGAAGGTGGCGTGGAAATCCTGGATACTGTTCAGGCACTCATCAATGCCGGTATTCCTGTTTGCGGACATCTCGGACTTACTCCTCAGAGCGTGAACAAGTTTGGCGGTTACGGTATCCGTGCCAAGGAAGATGCAGAGGCCGAGAAGCTGGTCAGCGATGCTAAAGCACTGGATAAGGCTGGCTGTTTTGCCATTGTCCTGGAGAAGGTTCCTGCCAAATTGGCGGCTGAAGTTTCACGTCAGGTAAACGCTGTAACTATCGGTATTGGAGCTGGTAACGGCTGTGATGGACAAGTGCTGGTTTATGCCGATGCGCTCGGTATGACCCAGGGGTTCAAGCCAAAATTCCTGCGTCATTTTGCCCAGGTAGGCGAGGAGATGCAGAAGGGAGTTAAGGCTTATATCGACGCCGTGAAGAGCGTGGAGTATCCAAGCGCAGAAGAGAGCTACTAAGATGGATACGCAAAATACACCGGTGCATTTTAATCTGTGGCACCGTGACTTCTGGCGTCTCTGCTTCGCCAATCTCTTCCTGATGACGAGCATCTACATGCTCCTCCTGAGCATACCTTATTTTATGACTAAGGAGGGTTATTCCCTTGCTCAGGTGGGTGTGGTGTATGCAGCCTATGGCTTGGGCGTCTTTCTGCTGGGTGGTTTCTGTTCTTATCTGGTGCAGCGCTATCGTCGCAATCGGGTATGCCAGATATCCATCCTGGGCGTGGCAGTCAGTCTCGTCGTTCTTTATTATCTGGAAACCTTCTGGAATATCAAGGTGGGCTTCGAGATGCTGGTGGCGATGCGTCTGATTCAGGGCGCTTTCCTGGGCTTGGCAGAGATGTCGCTGGCGAGTACGCTGATTATCGATACCTGTGAATCTTTCCAGCGTACGGAGGCGAATTATATCACCTCCTGGTTTGCCCGCTTTTCCATTGCGGTAGGTCCATTGCTGTCGCTTCTGGTCTATGATGTCTTCAGTATGAAAGTCGTTTTTCCAGTAGCCTCGGTATTGGCATTGGTTGCCTTGGTGCTGGTTTCCAGGGTGAAATTCCCGTTCAAGGCTCCGTCAGAAAACGTGTCACTCATCAGCAGTGACCGCTTCTTCCTGCCTCAGGGATTTCCGCTGTTCATTAATATTGTATGCATCATGGTGATACCGGGCTTCTATCTGGCGCTGCCACATTCTCTCACCGTCTATGCGATGTTTTTTTGCGGACTGTTTCTGGCATTGGTGGCAGAGAAATACGTTTTTGCTGATGCAGAGCTGAAGAGTCAGGTAATCGTGGGACTGATATTGATGTCGGCTGCGGAATTTGTTTCCTTAAGCGATCAGAGCTTTGCCGTAGAGATGCTTGTTCCAGCCTTGCTGGCCTTGGGAGTGGGTATCATCGGAAGCCGATTCCTGCTTTTCTACATCAAGCTTGCCAAGCATTGCCAGCGTGGCACCAGTATGAGTTCCTTCTTCCTGGCGTGGGAACTGGGGTTGAGCTTAGGAATCGGATTGGGTTTCTGGCTGGTGAAGGACGTGTATCAGAAATCTCCTGATATGGATCGGGTGATATTGAATCCAGTGTATAGTGAACTTCTGTATCCGGCTGTCGGATTGACAGTGGTTTCTCTCCTGATGTATCATTTCCTAGTACATCCATGGTATATGAAGCATCGCAATCGCTGATGCTTCGTGTGCCAGCTTTATTAAAAGTTTCTAAAAATAGCGTTTGTGAAACTTTTTTAATATAATTTAGTTAGCTTTATTCGCTTTTGTGCTCATAATTGAGTACTTTTGCGTTTGATTTGAGGGCGGAGGGCATTTTTGGAGTGCCCTTTGTTCTGTTTTTAGAATGAATTAAACGTAAAATTGATATAAGATTATGGCAGAAGCTATTGATATCCGTGAGTTGAATATCCGGATTGAACAACAGAGTCAGTTCGTTACCAATCTGGTAATGGGCATGAACAAGGTCATCGTAGGTCAGAAGCACCTCGTTGACTGTCTCCTTATCGGTCTTCTCTCTGATGGTCACATTCTCCTGGAAGGTGTACCGGGTCTGGCGAAGACTCTTGCAATCAAAACATTGTCACAGTTGATTAGTGCAGACTATAGCCGCATACAGTTTACACCCGATTTGTTGCCTGCCGACGTGATCGGCACGCAGATCTATTCGCAGAAGGATGAAGCCTTCCATGTGAAGCGTGGACCTGTGTTTGCCAACTTCGTGCTGGCGGATGAGATCAACCGTGCCCCAGCCAAGGTGCAGAGTGCCTTGCTTGAGGCGATGCAGGAACATCAGGTTACCATCGGCGACCAGACTTTCCATTTGCCTAATCCATTCCTGGTGATGGCTACCCAGAACCCGGTAGAGCAGGAGGGTACCTATCAGTTGCCTGAGGCACAGGTGGACCGTTTTCTCCTCAAGGTTGTCATCGATTATCCTACCATCGAAGAAGAGAAGCTCATCATCCGTGAGAACATCCAGGGCGGTCTGCCTACCGTGACTCCGGTTACTACAGCCGAGGAAATCCTGAAGGCTCGCAGCATCGTCAACGAGGTGTATATCGATGAGAAAATAGAGCAGTATATTGCCGACATCGTCTTCGCTACCCGTTATCCAAACCGTTATGGCCTGGGCGAATTGAAGGATATGATTACCTTTGGCGGCAGTCCTCGTGCCAGCATCTCACTTGCCAAGCAGCCAGAGCCTACGCCTTCATCAAGCACCGTGGTTACGTGATTCCTGAGGATGTGCGTGCCGTGGCTCACGATGTGCTCCGCCACCGCATCGGTCTTTCTTACGAGGCAGAGGCAAGTGAAATCACCAGCGAGGAAATCGTCAGCCGTATCATCAACAAGGTGGAAGTGCCTTGATGAACTAAGTGAAAAGTGAAGAATTCACTTGCTTCACTAATCATGAAGTTCAATGTTCAAAATTCAAAGTTCAAAGTAAATAAAGTTGGATACACAAGATATCTTAAAGAAAGTTCGGAAGATCGAGATCAAGACTCGCGGATTGAGCCAGAACATCTTCGCCGGCCAGTATCATTCTGCCTTCAAGGGTAGGGGAATGGCCTTTGCCGAGGTGCGCGAATATCAGTATGGCGACGACGTGAGAGACATCGACTGGAATGTGACGGCTCGCTTCCATCGCCCTTTCGTCAAGGTCTTTGAAGAAGAGCGAGAGCTTACCGTGATGCTGATGGTGGATGTGAGCGGTTCGCTCGATTTCGGTACCATGCGCCAGATGAAGCGCGACCTGGCTACCGAGATAGCTGCAACCCTTGCCTTCAGTGCCATCCAGAACAACGACAAGATAGGGGTCATCTTCTTTTCCGACAGAATAGAGAAATATATCCCTCCCAAGAAGGGACGCAAGCATATCCTCTACATCATTCGTGAGATGCTCGACTTTCATCCCGAGAGTCAGCGTACCGATATCGGATGTGCCCTGGAATACTTCACGAGGGTGATGAAGCGCCATTGCACGGCTTTCGTCATCAGCGACTTCTACGATAACAAGGACTATCAGCACCAGCTGCAGATAGCCAACCAGAAGCACGATGTGGTGGGAATCCAGGTGTATGATCCACGTGCCAAGCAGCTGCCCGATGTGGGACTGCTCAAGGTGATGGATGCCGAGACGGGACACGAGATGTATATCGATACCAGTTCGAAGAAATTGAGAGTGGCTCACACCCAAAACTGGTTGCGACAGCAGGAGAATCTGCGACAGCTCTTTGCCAAGAGCAAGGTAGATTGGACTTCGGTAGCCACCAACGAGGACTTCTCGAAGGCGCTCCTGGTGCTGTTCAAACAGAGAGGCTAAAGTAAGATAACATGAAAATAAAGAATATCATATTGACGATGGCGCTGATGGGTTGCTCTATGCTGGCTTTCGGTCAGACCGTGGAGCAGCGCTTGGATTCCCTGCAGCTGCTTATCGGACAGCAGACCATCCTGCACCTCAAGGCTACTGCCCGGAAGGGTGCCAGGATTGTGCTGCCTTCCTTCAAGCCTCAGGACCAGATTGTACCTGGTGTAGAGGTGGTGGAGCAGAGCAAGGGCGACACGATGCAGATGGGTGATGATCGCATCCAGGTGAGCCGCGACTATACGCTTACCTCTTTCGATGAGAAGGTGTATGTGGTTCCTGCACTCGATGTGAAGATCGACGGCAAGAGCTATCACGGAAATCCGTTGGCGCTGAAGGTGCTCACCGTTCCGGTAGATACGGTGCATCCTAACCAGTTCTATCCGGCAAAGGGTGTACAGGATAATCCTTTCGAGTGGAGTGAGTGGAGCTTCGCCTTCTGGTTGAGCCTGCTGATGATTATCATCTGTGGTGCAATGATTTATCTCCGTAATCGTCTGAAGAAGAACAAGCCTATCATCGCCCGCATCCGCATCGTGAAGAGGGTGCCTGCCCATGAGAAGGCGCTGCGTGAAATCAATGACATCAAGCATCATCATACCAACGCCAGCCAGGAGACTCAGAAAGAGTACTACACCCAGTTGACCAATACGCTGCGTGCCTATATCGTGAGCCGCTTCGGATTCAATGCGATGGAGATGACCAGTGGAGAAATCATCGAGCACCTGCGTGCTTCGGGCGACCAGAAGATGATAGACGAGCTAAGAATGCTCTTCTCTACCGCCGACCTGGTGAAGTTTGCCAAGTACGAGATTCCGATGAACGAGAACGATGCCAACCTTGTGAATGCCATCAACTTCATCGACCAGACGAAGACCGATGAGCAGCCTAAGGAGGAGAAGATCGTTCCAACGCTCAGCACCGAAGACCAGAAGTCGCAGCAGCAGCGCCGACTCATCAAGACTCTGCTCTGGGTGGGCGGCATCAGTGTAGTTGCCATCTTTGGCTACATCGTTTATCAGGTAGCAATGCTCGTGATGTAAATGTCATCAGGCTCGGAAATCCAGAGCCGGTGATGTAAACAATAAAAAGAAATTAAGAAATGGAATTTGCAAGTAAAGCATATTTTCTGCTGCTCCTGCTGCTGATACCTTATATATTATGGTATTTCCTGGGCAGGAAGAAGAGCGAGCCTACGATGCGCATGAGTGATACACGCATCTATCAGTATGCTCCCAAGAGTATGCGCGTCAGACTCATCCATCTGCCGATGGTGCTGAGATGCATCTGCTTCGTGCTCATCGTCATCGCCATGGCCCGTCCGCAGACCCACTATTCCTGGGACAACAAGACCGTAGAAGGTATCGATATCATGCTTGCCATGGACGTATCAACCTCTATGCTTGCCGAGGACCTGAAGCCAAACCGTATGGAGGCGGCGAAGGATGTTGCCACTGAGTTTATCTCTGGCCGTCCTACCGACAATATCGGACTCACCATCTTTGCCGGAGAGGCTTTCACGCAATGTCCGATGACTACCGATCATGCCAGTCTGCTCAGACTTCTGCATGACACCCGCACCGATATCGCGGCTCGCGGACTCATTGACGACGGTACCGCTGTGGGTATGGGACTTGCCAACGCCGTGACCCGACTCAAGGATTCCAAGGCAAAAAGCAAGGTGGTAATCCTGCTCACCGACGGTAGCAACAACATGGGTGACATCTCGCCTATGACCGCTGCCGAAATAGCCAAGAGCTACGGCATCAGAGTATATACCATCGGTGTGGGAACCAACAAGGTGGCGCCTTATCCGATGCCTGTGGCAGGAGGCGTGCAGTATGTCAATATCCCGGTGGAAATCGATACCCAGACGCTGCGCGACATCGCTCAGACCACCGATGGAAACTTCTATCGTGCTACGAGTACAGCCGAGTTGAAGAAAATCTACAAGGACATCGACAAGTTGGAGAAGTCTAAGTTTAATGTGAAGCATTTTGCCAAGCGCTATGAGGCCTACCAGCCTTTTGCCCTGGGTGCACTCCTGATACTGCTTCTGGAGATATTGCTCCGCCTCACTTGGTTCAGAAGAATTCCTTGATGAAAGAGGAGTTTAGACAAAATAGATTATAACATCATATAAATATGTTAAGATTTGAAGATCCTACGTTTCTCTGGCTGCTCTGGCTGATACCGGTGCTCATACTGGTTCGTCTGGTAGGCTGGAGAAGGCGAAAGGCTAAGCTGAAAAGATTGGGCGATCCGGAACTGCTCAAGCAGTTGATGCCCAACATATCCAAATACCGTCCTACGGTGAAGTTTGTGCTGATGCTTGCTGCCTTGGCACTCGTCATCGTGATGGTGGCTCGCCCTCAGATGGGAAGCAAGATTTCTCACGACAAGCGTAACGGCATCGAGACGATGATCTGTCTCGATATCTCCAATTCCATGCTTGCCGAGGATGTGGCTCCTTCCCGTCTCGACAAGAGCAAGATGCTGATAGAGAATCTGGTAGATAACTTCAGCAACGACAAGATCGGCCTGATCGTCTTTGCAGGCGATGCCTTCGTGCAGTTGCCAATCACCAGCGATTATGTATCGGCAAAGATGTTCCTGCAGAATATCACACCGGGTCTGATCCAGACTCAGGGTACTAATATCGGCGATGCCATCTCGCTTGCCACCAAGAGTTTTACCCAGCAGGACAATGTGGGTAGAGCCATCATCGTGATTACCGATGGTGAGAACCATGAGGATGGTGCCAAGGAGGCAGCCGAGATGGCCCAGAAGAAGGGCATCAACGTGTTTATCCTCGGTATCGGTAATACCAAGGGTGCTCCTATTCCGATGGGCGATGGCTCTTATCTGAAGGATCATGCAGGCAATACCGTGATGACTGCCCTCAACGAGCAGATGTGCCGCGAACTGGCGCAGGCTGGCAAGGGTCAGTATATCCATGTGGATAATACGAGTGATGCAGAAAAGGCATTGAATGATGACCTTACCAAGTTGCAGAAGGGAGATATGACCAGCGTGATATACAGTGCCTATGATGAACAGTTTCAGGCTGTGGGCATTCTCATCATCCTCCTGCTCATCATCGAGGTCTGCATGCTGGAAGTAAAGAATCCGTTGCTCAGGAACATTAAGTTCTTCAAAAGGGATTCCTTGAAGCTGCCGAAATAATGCAGGCAGAAGCTTTAAAATATAGATGTTAAAATGAAGTATATACATTATATAATAGTAACTGTGGCAATGTTGCTGGTGGGTACGGCACAAGCCGGAGCCCAGACTGATCGCAACCTGATCCGTCAGGGCAATCGTGCCTTTAAATCTCAGAAATGGGCAGTGGCAGAAACCCAATATCGCAAGGCTATCTCCAAGAATCAGAAGAATCCACAGGCGATATACAATCTTGGTTGTGCGCTCATGGCGCAGCAGAAAGACTCCATGGCGATACAGCAGTTTACCAATGCTGCCCAGTTGGAAACCAACCGCCTCCGCCGTGCTGCCAGCTGTCACAACATGGGCGTAATCATGCAGAACCATCGTGACTATGCCCAGGCCATCGAATACTACAAGATGGCGCTGAGATGCAATCCACAGGACAATGAGACCCGTTATAATCTTGCCCTCTGCAAGAAGTTGCTCAAGAACAATCCGCAAAACAAGGATCAGAACAAGAACAACAAGGATAAGAACAAGGACAAGAACAAGAACGATCAGAATAAGGACAAGAACAAAGACAACAAGGATAAAAACGACGATAAGAATAATAAGAATAACAAGAATAATAAGAATAACAATAACAAGAATAATCAGAACCAAAACCAGCCGAACCAGGACAAGATGAGCCGCGAGAATGCCGAGCAGCTCTTGAATGCCGCCGTTCAGCAGGAGCAAGCCACCAAGCGCAAGTTGCAGAAGGCGATGAGCCAGCCACGCAGAAAGGCTTACGACAAGAATTGGTAAAAGATTAGATGAGATAAAAATACGATTTAAATATAATATTTAGCTATTATTTAAGATACGATATGAAAAGAATAGGTTGGTATTTGATATTGCTGATATGCTTGCTAGGCTACCAGGTGCATGCGGTGGCCCAGAATATCTCCGTGTCGGCTCCATCGCACGTAGCGGCTGGAGAAAACTTCCGTGTCGCCTATACCATCAACACCCGTGATGTAGAGGAATTCAGAATGGGTGCGGTGCAGGATGGACTCGAAGTCATCGCAGGTCCTTACACATCTTCGCAATCCAGTTATCAGATGATCAACGGACATACCTCGTCCTCTTCATCTGTAACCATCACCTACACCCTTTATGCAGCAAAGAATGGTACCTTCAACATTGGTGCTTCCCACGCCATCGTGGATGGTAGGAACCTGGCTTCTCGCGCCGTGAAGATTACGGTGTCGGGTCACGCTCAGCGTACCAACGGCGCGCCTAGCATGCACGGACAGAATAGCTACGACCAACCTCGTATGCGTACCGCTGGCTCTGCCATCTCAGGCAGCGATCTCTTCATCAAGGTGTCTGCCAACAAGAAGAGAGTACACGAGCAGGAACCTATCCTGCTTACCTACAAGGTATATACACAGGTGGAACTCACCCAGCTGGAAGGTAAGATGCCAGACCTGAAGGGATTCCACAACCAGGAAGTGCCTTTGCCACAGCAGAAGACCTTCCATACCGAAATGGTGAACGGTCGCCCTTACAAGTGCGTTACCTGGAGCCAGTATGTGATGTATCCTCAGATGACCGGTAAGCTGGAGATTCCTTCCATCACCTTCAAGGGCATCGTGGTACAGCAGAACCGCAATATCGACCCGATGGAGGCCTTCTTCAATGGTGGTTCCGGATATGTAGAGGTAAAGAAGAACATCAAGGCTCCGGGTATCACCCTGCAGGTAGATCCGTTGCCTCAGCGCCCAGCCAATTTCTCGGGTGGAGTAGGTAAGTTCAATATCTCTGCTTGTCTTGACAAGAAGGAAATCAAGGCAGGCGAACCTATTACGCTCCGTGTGATTGTGGGAGGTATCGGAAACCTCAAGTTACTGAAGCAGCCAGTAGTGAATTTCCCGAAGGATTTCGACAAGTATGATGCCAAGGTAACAGATAAGACCCGACTCACCGCCAATGGAGTGGAGGGTAATATGATATACGACTTCCTGGCTGTGCCTCGCAATCAGGGCAGCTATACCATTCCAGCCGTGGAGTTCACCTATTATGATACCAGCAAGAATGCGTATAAGACCATCAAGACCCAACCTTTCACTCTGAACGTGGAGAAGGGAGATGGATCAACATCCGAGTCGGCTGACTATACCAGCAAGGACAAGGATATCCATACCATCAAGTTGGGCAAGACCTCACAGCATCAGGCAGATGATATGTTCTTCGGAAGCTTCGGCTACTGGACCAGTCTGCTCATTCCGCTCATCGCCTTCTTCGTGCTGCTGGTGGTATTCCACCGCAGAGCCATCGAGAATGCCGACATCGTGAAGAAGCGCTCCAACAAGGCGGGCAAGATAGCCACCAAACGTCTGCGCATGGCCAACAAGCTGATGCTGCAGGGCAAGCAGGGCGAGTTCTATGATGAGGTGATGCGTGCCCTCTGGGGATATATGAGCTACAAGCTGAACATGCCGGTAGAGCAGCTCTCTCGTGAGAATATCCGTGAGAAACTCTTCGCCCACGATGTGGATGATGTTACAATACAGAAGTTTACTTCCGCTCTCGATGAGTGCGAGTTCGAGCGTTATGCTCCAGGCGACCCTGCCGGCAATATGAACCGTACCTTCGAATCAGCAATGACAGCGATTATGGAAATAGAAAATGCAATTAATGCGGCTCGCAAGAACGCCAAGAAGCATCCTGCCGGATATTCCTTCGTATGGCTGCTCCTAGCGATGCTGGGCTTCGGCGCTTCTCCGGTATCGGCAATCACCAAGAACAATGCCGATACGGAATACCAGAAGGGCAACTACCAGCAGGCTATCCGCGACTATGAAGAGCTGCTCAAGAATGGTGCCTCTGCCGAGATTTACTACAACCTCGGCAATGCCTACTATCGTACAGATAATATTACCAAGGCGGTGCTCAACTATGAGCGTGCCCGCCTGCTCTCGCCTGGAGATGAGGACATCAACTTCAATCTCCAGTTTGCGAGAAGCAAGACCATCGACAAGATTACCCCGGTAAGCGAAATGTTCTTCGTTACCTGGTATAAGGCGCTTGTCAACTTCACGAGTGTAGATAACTGGGCGAAGGCTGGCATCATCTCCATCATCATGGCGCTGCTGCTCGTGCTGCTCTATCTTTTCGGTCCGCACATCCTGATGCGCAAGATCGGCTTCTTTGGCGGTATCGGTTTCTTCCTCGTCTTCCTGCTGAGCAATCTCTTTGCCTATCAGCAGAAGCAGGCGCTTGACAACCGCAAGGGTGCCATCATCATCTCGCCTTCCGTGAACATCAAGAAGACGCCTGCCAAGACCAGTACCGATCAGTTTGTACTCCACGAGGGTACCCGTGTAGATATCATCGATAAGGGTATGACCGACTGGCGTGGCATCCGCGTAGGCGATGGAAGAGAAGGATGGATCGAGACCAAGCATCTCGAGGAAATTTAAAAAGTGAAGAGTGAAGAACTCTGAGTGAAGAATGAAGAGTGAAGAACAAAGAGTGAAGAACTCAATAGTCTAAGCTAATCATAAAGTTCAAAGCTCAAAGCTCAAAGTTCAAAGCTGAAAGTTCAAAGTTCAAAGCTGAAAGTTCAAAGTTCAAAGCTGAAAGTTCAAAGTTCAAAGTAAGTAAATGGATTTTAGTTCGATACAAAACATAGATTTTCAAGTGCTGCAGTGGTTCAACGGCAGTAACAATGTGATTCTCGACCAGTTGGTGATGGCACTTACTTCGGGTTTCACCTGGATACCGCTCTATCTTGTACTCTTTATCATCGTGATGCGCAATAATGAGACAATCGGGCAGATTGGTCTTATTGTAGGCTGCGCATTCCTGTGCATCTTTTTTGCCGATGGCATTGCCGAGGGAATCATCAAACCGCTTGCGGCTAGATGGCGACCTTCCAACGATCCGCTGGTAAAATATACCGTGCAGGTAGTAGATAATCTTCGCCTGAAGGACTACAGTTTCTGTTCGGCGCATGCAGCCAACACCATGGCGTTAGCCGTGTTCTTCTCGCTGCTTGTAAGGAGCAGGATGCTCACCTTCACCCTGATAGCATGGTCGCTGGTGAACTGCTGGACCCGCCTCTATCTGGGCGTTCATTATCCGCTGGACATCGTTTGCGGAATGCTGCTGGGCATGGTGATTGGTTCGCTGGTATATCTTTTCTTCCTTCGTATGTACCGACGTATCTCACCGGAAATCAAGTATGTTTCGAATCAATATACCTGTACGGGATATGATTGCGATGACATCGATATGGTTATGACCGTGCTGATGCTCACTCTCGTATATGTCATCCTGCGTGCCGTCGTTCTGATGACGGCAATATAGCAGTAAATAGCCTTTTCTGAAAAAAGGCAAATCATAAAGTTCAAAGTTTAAAGTTTAAAGCTCAAAGTTTAAAGCTCAAAGTTCAAAGAAATAATGGATACAAAACATATTAAGATAAGCGATTATAATTACGATTTACCAGATGAGCGCATCGCCAAGTTTCCTATCGCACAGCGCGACCACAGCAAACTGCTGGTCTATAAGCATGGCGAGGTAAGCGACGATGTGTTCTTCCATCTTCCCGACTATCTGCCAAAGGGAGCCATGATGGTATTCAATAATACCAAGGTTATCCAGGCGCGCATGCATTTCCGTAAGGAGACGGGAGCACTCATTGAGGTGTTCCTGATGGAGCCTGCTGCACCTACCGACTATGAGCTGATGTTCCAGACTTCGGGCCACTGCTCATGGCTCTGTATGATTGGTAACCTGAAGAAATGGAAAGAAGGAAGTCTGAAGCGTGACTTCGAGATCAAGGGTCATCAGCTTACTCTCTCTGCTACCATGCGACGTGGAGATGCTCTCAGCGCAGAGGCTTCTGAGATGGTAGCCAAGGGTGGCGGCACCAACTACTGGGTGGATTTCGACTGGGACAACGAGCACGTTTCCTTTGCCGAGATTCTTGAGGCAGTAGGAGAGTTGCCTATCCCTCCATATCTGAACCGCAAGACTGAAGAAAGTGACAAGACCACTTATCAGACCGTATATTCCAAGATCAAGGGTAGTGTGGCTGCCCCAACAGCCGGTCTGCATTTCACCGATGCGGTGCTCCAGGACCTGGATGCGCATGGCATTGACCGTGAAGAGGTAACCCTTCATGTAGGAGCGGGAACCTTCAAGCCGGTGAAGAGTCTTGAGATAGAAGGTCATCAGATGCATACTGAATATATCGTGGTTCATCGTCGCAGTCTGGAGAAGCTCATCAAGCACGAGTGCCAGGTCATCGCCGTGGGAACACCAGTGTGCGCACCATCGAGAGTCTCTATTATATGGGTGTGCATCTCATCAAGCATCCTGAGGCAAGTGAAGAAGATCTGCATGTAAACCAGTGGGATCCTTACGAGCTGTCGGCAGATGGCAATCTGGTGGATGACATCACTCCAGTGCAGGCTATCCAGGCAATTGTCGATTACCTCGACCGCAACGGATTGGAAGCCCTGCACTCCAGCACGCAGATCATCATCGCACCGGGCTACACCTATAAGATAGTAAAGATGCTGGTAACCAATTTCCATCAGCCTCAGAGCACGCTCCTGCTTCTGGTGAGTGCTTTCCTGCATGGTGATTGGAAGAAGGTATATGATTATGCCCTCTCGCATGATTTTCGCTTCTTGAGCTACGGAGATTCCTCCCTGCTCATTCCTTAGGAAGAAGAATAAAGTGAAGAGTGAAGAACGAAGAGTGAAGAATTCATTTGCTTTGCTAATCATAAAGTTCAAAGTTCAAAGTAAAATAGTATGATTTCAGTAGAAGGACTGAAAGTAGAGTTTGGCGTAAAGCCACTTTTCAATGATGTAAGCTTCGTAATCAACGACCGCGACCGCATTGCCCTGGTAGGTAAGAATGGTGCCGGCAAATCTACGATGCTGAAGATTCTATGTGGATTGCAGAAGCCAACTTCCGGCGTAGTGGCTATCCCTAATGAAACCACCATCGGCTATCTGCCGCAGGTGATGAAACTGCAGGATGATACCACCGTAAAGCAGGAAACCCGAAAGGCTTTCGCCCACAATACCGAGATGAAGGCGCGCCTCGACAAGATGCAGCAGGAAATGGCCGACCGCACCGACTACGAGAGCGAGAGCTATGCCCAGCTCGTGGAGAAGTTCACCCAGGAACATGATCGCTATATGATGATGGGCGGTGAAAACTACGAGGCAGAAATAGAGCGCACATTGAGCGGTCTGGGTTTCACCCGTGAAGATTTCGACCGTCCTACCCGAGAGTTCTCCGGCGGATGGCGTATGCGTATCGAGCTGGCAAAAATCCTGCTCCAGAAGCCGGATGTGCTCCTCCTCGATGAGCCTACCAACCATCTTGATATCGAGAGTATCCAGTGGCTGGAGCAGTTCCTGGCGCAGAGTGCCAAGGCGGTGGTGCTGGTAAGTCACGACCGTGCCTTTATCAATAATGTAACCAACCGCACCCTTGAGATTACCTGCGGAAGGGTAGAGGATTATAAGGTGAAATACGACGAGTATGTGGTACTTCGTGCCGAGCGCCGCGAGCAGCAGCTCCGTGCCTACGAGAACCAGCAGAAAGAAATAGCAGATATCAAGGACTTCATCGAGCGTTTCCGCTATAAGCCAACCAAGGCTGTACAGGTGCAGAGCCGCATCAAGCAGTTGGAGAAAATCGTTCCTATCGAGGTGGATGAGGTGGATACCAAGCAGATGCACCTCAAGTTCCCTCCTTGTCTCCGAAGCGGTGATTATCCGGTCATCTGCGATGAGGTGAGAAAGGATTATGGCGAGCATACCGTCTTCGACCATGTGAATCTTACCATCAAGCGTGGCGAGAAAGTGGCGTTCGTAGGTAAGAACGGTGAGGGTAAATCTACCCTGGTGAAGTGTATCATGGGCGAGATTCCTTTACGGGCAATCTCAAGATAGGTCATAACGTGCAGATAGGTTATTTCGCACAGAACCAGGCACAGCTCCTCGACGAGAATCTTACCATTTTCCAGACCATCGACAATGTGGCTACCGGCGAGATGCGTCTCAAGGTGAACGATCTCTTGGGTGCCTTTATGTTTGGTGGCGAAACTTCCGAAAAATATGTCAAGGTGCTGAGTGGAGGAGAGCGCAGTCGTTTGGCGATGATCAAGCTTCTGCTCGAACCGGTGAATCTCCTGATTCTCGATGAGCCTACCAACCATCTCGATATGCAGTCGAAGGATGTGTTGAAGGAAGCCATCAAGGCATTCGACGGCACCGCCATCATCGTGAGCCACGACCGTGAGTTCCTCGACGGACTGGTAGATAAGGTATATGAGTTTGCCGGTGGTAAAGTACGTGAGCATCTGGGCGGTATCTACGATTATCTCCGTGCCCACAATGCCGAGAGCATCAGTCAGGCACTTGCCAATCAGTCAGGAATGTCATCTGCCGGTTCTCCATCGGGTTCCGCTTCATCCTCTTCCTCTTCTTCAACCTCATCATCTGCTTCTTCTTCCGAAGTATCCTCCGGCAAGCTCAGCTATGCCGAGCATAAGGAGCAGCAGAAGAAGATACGCAAGGCAGAGAAGGCAGTGAAGGAATGCGAGACGAAGATAGAAAAGCTCGAAACCCGCAAGGCAGAGATTGATGCCCTCCTGATGAAGCCAGAGAATGCTACGAATATGGAACTCGTTACCGAATATACCGAGCTGATGAAGAGCCTGGATGAGGAAAACGAGAACTGGATGATGCTCTCAGAAGAGCTGGAGGAAGTGAAGAATTCGTAATTAATAAACAATAATAAATAACGAGAAAATGAAAATGAAGTACATCCTTCCGATGATGATGCTCGCAGCCATGCCTTTGGCTGCTGATGCTCAGAACAAGTCGGGACTTGTCTTGAGCAATCTTGACAAGACAGCAAAGCCTGCTGATGATTTCTATCAGTTTGCTACCGGTGGCTGGCAGAAGAACAACCCGCTTCCTGCTGCCTACAGCCGTTATGGTAGTTTCGATCAGTTGGCTGAGAACAACAACAAGCGTATCAACTCTATCCTTGATGAACTCAAGAAGAAGACCTACAAGGCTGGAACCATCGAACAGAAGCTTTCCGATTTCTATAAGTTGGCACTCGATATCGACCGTCGCAACAAGGAGGGCATTGCTCCTGTAAAGCCTCTCCTCGACGAGATTGCTGCTGCCAAGACCAAGACTGATCTCCAGAACTTGCAGGTGAAATATGCCATGCAGGGCTTGGGCGTAGGTTTCGGTACTGGTTTCGGTGCTGATGAGAAGAACGTTACCATGAACATCTACAATGTGATGCAGGGTGGCTTGACTCTCGGTTCCAAGGATTATTACCTCAACAACGACGCTGCTACCGTAGCTATCCGTGAGGCATTCAAGACTTACGTGGTAAAGATGTTCCAGCTCTATGGCTTCTCTGCTGCCGATGCTGCCAAGAAGGCACAGAAGGTATTCCTCCACGAGACCAGTCTTGCTACTATCTCCAAGAGCCGTACCGAACTCCGTGACCCACAGGCTAACTACAACAAGATGAGCCTGAAGCAGTTTAAGGAGAATTATCCAAACATTCCTCTCGAAGCTTTGGCTAACGGCGAGGGCATCAAGAGCGAATATATCCAGGAGATGATTGTTGGTCAGCCTGCTTTCATGGCTGGTTACGACAAGATTACTGCTGCTGAGGATGCTGAGACCTTGAAGGCTTTGATGGAGTGGAGTGTCATCGGCAGCTCTTCTGCTTATCTCACCGATGCAATCCGTGAGGCAAACTTCGATTTCTTCGGCAAGACCATGAGTGGCAGAAAGGAAGATCATCCATTGTGGAAGCGTGCTACTTCTCAGGTAGATGCTCAGATGGGTGAGGCGCTCGGTAGAATCTACTGCAAGAAGTTCTTCCCAGAGTCTTCCAAGAAGATGATGGAGACTTTGGTCAAGAATCTCCAGGTGAGTCTCGGTCAGCGTATCGATGCTCAGGAGTGGATGAGTGCAGAGACCAAGGCTGCTGCTCACAATAAGCTCGATAAGTTCTATGTCAAGATTGGTTATCCTAACCAGTGGACTGACTATAGCAAACTTACCATCGATCCATCCAAGAGTTTCTATGAGAACGTGATGGCTTGCCGTCAGTTCCGTAACAATAAGGAGATTGCTGAGAAGGCTGGTAAGCCAGTCAACAAAGATGAGTGGTATATGACTCCTCAGACTGTGAATGCATACTATAATCCTACCACCAATGAGATTTGCTTCCCAGCAGGTATCCTCCAGTATCCATTCTTTGATGCCAAGGCTGACGAGGCATTCAACTATGGTGCTATCGGTGTAGTGATTGGTCATGAGATGACTCACGGTTTCGACGATCAGGGTCGCCAGTATGATGCCAGCGGTAACCTGAAGGATTGGTGGACAGCTGCCGATGCTGAGGGCTTCAACAAGCGTGCAGATATGTATGCAGATTTCTTCAGCAACATCAAGGTATTGCCTGATTTGAATGCCAACGGTCGCTTCACATTGGGTGAGAACCTTGCCGACCACGGTGGTTTGATGGTATCCTTCAATGCATTCAAGAATGCGACAGCCAAGAAGCCATTGAAGAACAAGGACGGTTTCACTGCAGATCAGCGTTTCTTCCTGGCTTACGCAGGTGTATGGGGTCAGAACATCACCGAGAAGGAGATTCGCAACCGTGTGAAGAACGATCCTCATGCGCTTGGCAAGTGGCGTGTAGATGGTGCTCTTCCTCACATTGATGCCTGGTATGAGGCATTTGGTGTAAAGCAGGGCGACAAGATGTTCATTCCTAAGAATGAGCGTTTGGAGCTTTGGTAAAGATCAAATATGAAAAAGGCTGCGTTACCACCGGGTGACGCAGCCTTTTTTCATACATTTTTATTCTTCATGAATGTTGCGGTAAACTCCTTACACTTACGCATATCCTGTTTTGATGATGCAATAGAGTAGGGACTATATTTTTCAAACATGTCAAGACCACGTCCAAGCGTAATTGTCCATCCTGTATCTGTTTTGATACATCTGTCATGAAAGTCTCTGAACTTGTAGGTAAACTCAATGCCATAAGAAGCAAGGTCGTCCTTGATGTCATCAAGCTTGTCAATCAAGTCTGGTATCTTGTCTTCCTCTTCATTAGTGAAAAGGTTCAGTTTCAAGTCATCCACAGGACGTGTATTGATAAGCATCAGAGCAAACTCCATGAAGTTTTTGATCTGCCATGAAGCACGTATATATGGATCTTCAACGGTTATTTCCTTTGCTTCTCTCATATAAGGTGCAAATAACTTCTCATAACTTACGCCAGTCTGGCCCATTCTGAACGACATACTCTTTTCTTGTAGAATAGGTATGCGTGGACGTTTGGATTTCGGTTCTTCTGTATGATCTTCAGTCGTAGGTGGTTCTACTTTCTGATTGCTTCCTTGTTCCAATATCTCATTGCTTCCTTGTTCCAATGTCTCATTGCTTACTTGTTCCAAAGTCTCAATGCTTACTTCAGAACCGGTTTTCAGGTTGATGTACTTGAACTTTGCAGGCTCTGCCATGAATGTTTCATCAATCAGATAGAGCTGATCCTTCACACGTTTACGACCTTCTGCAGCAAAGTCAACCAGTTCATAGGCCTCCTGGTCGGTCATCTTACCATCAGGATAGATGAGTTTCATCATACCAGAGAATGTCTTACGGATAGCAAGATGGTCACGTTCTGAGAGAGAACCGTCAAACTTCGCATAGTCATTCAGCACAGCTGTTCTGTCGTCATTGCGCATTTCGTGAAGCACGGCTGCAATGTAGTCTGTTATGAGACCATATCCCTTGGAAAAACTGTTCTTCTTCAACATCTTGATTTCCCAACCTGGATTGTAGAGATGAATTCGGTCGAGGAACGCACCCTTGATGAATGATGTAGGAATGCTCTCAAACAGATGGCTGTTCTTCAACATATATGAAACAGTATGCTTGGTATTACCTACGAAAGACATGGATGCACTAGCCTCGTGGGTTCCCTTACCACGGTTGAACGACTTGTTGGCAAGATAGTTCTGCATCGTGTCGATGAGCACTGCATCCACATTACGGCCTTTCTGCTGTTCAAACTCGTCCCATGCCACAACATCCCAATAGCCTACCAGTCCGAGAATTTCCTTGTTGCCCTGGATTTTCACGAAAAGTCGGGCAGAGGTTACGTCACCACCACTGACAAGTACGCCATAAGGAGACAGTTCCTGGAATACATGAGATTTACCTGTTCCCTTTGGACCCAATTCCATGAAATTGAAGTTGTTTTCCACATGAGGGAGAAGACGAGCCAAAGTGATGAACTTCTCACGGCGGTTCATTGCCTCAGGGTTCAGACCCACGGTATGCATCAGGAAGTCAATCCATTCCTCCGTAGTGAAGTTCTTACGTTGGTCGATATATTCCTGCAGGTCGATATTTGAAATCTGGATAGGCTTCAATGTCTGGATTTCCCATCTCACCTTGACGTTTTCACCACTGATATAGCCAATGGTAACGATGCACCAAACTCCATTGCCACTCAGCAATTTTGGGTTCTTACGCACGTAGTCAGTACCGATAGGCACTCCTGTCAATCCCAGATTAGCAAATGTTGCCTGATACTCATCGTTTTTCTCGTTGAGTACAACAGTCACTTTGTCGATGATGCGATGTCTGCCATTCTCACGTATGATACCTTTTACCGATTCAGCTTCAGCACGGTGAACATAGTTGTTTTGGATCACTTGCTTCACCTTTTCCAATCCTTCGTTGATGATTTCTTCATCATCACTGGCGCAATACTGCCCCAGCAGGTATTCCAACACGTATGTAGGAACAGGCAGACCTCCCTTCACGAGGAAAGCCAAATCCTTTCTTACCACTTTGCCTATGAAGGCATTCATTACTTTCTGTTGTAAATCCATATGCAGTATTCCTTAAAAATCTTGTTCTATCATTGTATTGTTCTTCACTGTCTCACGCACAAGTGGGTTCAGTTTGTCATCCACATCGTAGATTCTAAGCTGTAACATACTTGCATTGACAGATTTATTCAGATTGAGTGTCACTTCAAACACGCGATTGTTCAAGTTCGTTGCATCAGTGCTATTCAGTGTCACTTCCTTTTCCTGGGTTACAGGGTCGTCACCATTATAAATACAGCAAACCACCTTGCGCTCCATCACGGTCATGCTTACAGCTTCCGACTGTATCATCTGGAACTTCAATCGACTGCTCACCATATTCAGGTTGTGGCTCATCAGCGCAACACCCACCTTTTCAGTCTTGTTTGTTCTCTTCTGCTGGCTTCTTATCACAGGAATAATCATTTCCTGAAGCGATGCGCCACCATGAGCAAAGTTGTAGCCACCCGGTGCAGCCAGGCGGTTGGTTCCGATAGGTACTGCAACCTGTAACGGCGTGGTACTCTTGATGGAAGATACCTTGTCAAGAGGAAATTTTACTATATCCTCAAAAGTATCGTTGCTATCTGTGAGATAGTATCTTGTCTTCTTCTCGACGGCAGACTCCTTGATGCTATGCTTATCCTTCTCTTCAAACTTCATATCATTATAGAGAAATCCATGATCTGCGGTGAGAAGCACATTTGCCACATTCCACGATGCATGCAGACGCTTTACCAGTACAGTCAGTTGCTCAATGGCTTTTCTGCAAGCACTGATCACCTCGAATGGATTTTGTGAATGTCCGGCTTCATCTATCGTATCATAGAATATATACACCAACGGGCGTTTAAAGAGTTCACGCATGGATTGTGCGTCGCCATTCATCACGTCTTCATAGCGTGTACAGATGGCTCCTTCCCGATATTTACCCAGATGGGCTGTTCGCTGTTCTGTTGTTGTCAGCAGGGTTCCATCCACCATCATGTCTGTGCCATTTAGCTCCAGCGAGTGATGGGGGAGGAGGGCAGGCTTGCAATACTTGGTTTCCGTAGGAGCATTGCCTGGTATGCGTCAATTGTAGCATATGCTTCTCCTTTGCCAGTTCCTGCATCAGTTCCTTTGCCACCTCATATCTCAGCGCATCGCATACGATGACCACCTGCTTCACGCTGGAATCAGACTCGTTCTTGTAGAAATCCTCCTGGCGCTTTAATCCGGTTTCAGTAAACCATGCGCCTTTTTCTGCTACGCATGTCAGCCATTCTAGGTTGAGAACGTTAGTCATCTTAGCATATTCCAAGTCCAACTGGCGTTTGGCTGAACTCAACGTTTGCTCTATAGGATTCTCCTTCGTGATGAGTTCGTGGAATGCTTCCAGGGTGCGGCGATAGTAGAGATCTGCAAGATAGAACTCTTCTGTATATTTTTCTACATATTCCCTGGTGCTATTGAGTTTCAGCGTTCCAAGACCCCTTACCTGAGCATAGTATAAAGCCGACTGCTCTATGAATCGGATGGCAATCTGAATATCACTATCTACAGGAAGCTTCAAAGACAACTCACGCATACGGTCGTTCACCAGCTCTGGGTCTGCCATCAGCTTTTCTTCTACAATCTCTTTCAGGATTGGCCAGCTGAGTGACTCTGTAAGACAATAGTAGTTGGCATCAATACCATAGATATTGATGATAGCCTCTTCCTTGATGTCTGTTGCCAAAATACTCATTGCCTGGGCAAACTTCTCTGACAGTTGGCGGTCGTGTGTACCCAACTCATAGATTTTGTTCACCTGGTCAAGTACCACCGAATTGCTGATCTTGTACTGCTTATAGGTGTCTCCCGGTACTGCGTCTAAAAGCTGAGTGATGCTATTGTACTTCAAACTCTCAGCCACGTTTTTCATCTTGATGGCAGCGTTAAAGTTAGGAGTTAAGCCAAAGAGCTTATCCAGCTTTTCCGAAAAAGCCTTTGAAGCATCAAAATTCTTGCTGAGCTTATACCAGAAATCAGTACGCTTTTTCTCTTCTGCTATTCCATCCAGAATAATCATCTTGATAATGAGATGTTCCCATTCCTGCAGCTTCTTCTCGCCAAGATAATTGGAAATGAAGGCACGGCAAACCATATCCTCGCTGAACGATGTACTGTCGATAAGCCCATTAAGGATGTTGCTTACCTTAGACGACATGATTTCGCCAATATTCTTCTTCACGAAACTGCGGAATTTTTCAGGAAGATTATACTGCTGCATGAAGCTGGCGTAGTCTTCTTCCTTATATTCCATGTTGGCTTTCAGCATGTCGAGTAGAGGGAAGCTGAGCTGCTGTTCCTCTGTATGAGGATAAACCTGTTCCGGGAAGAGCAGAACCACATGCTTGTCCTTCCAATCGTTCTCGATGGCATACTTGGCATTGAACCACGCTCCATCAAACACCTTATATATATAATCGTCATTCCACTGCTTCATCTCATCCAGTTCATTCTGGATGATGTTCATCCTGTCGAAGATGAAGAGCACATGAAGTTGTGGATTGCGCTCGAAGTAGTTGTATATTCTATCTTGTACCATATTCTTGGATGCTTTATAAATACGGATGTTACTTGTCTATATCTATTCCTGTTAATTTCAACAATCTGGCTTTAATGGCTCCTCTATTTCTAAGAAATATGTTCATGAGTTCATTAACAGATTTTCCTTCTTTATATAGTGTAACTAATTTTTTGTCATCAATTACAGACCAAGGCTCATAAGCGTTAGGAAAGATAGTTTTCTGCTGTTCTATATACGATAGAGGTTCAGTTTTAGAACTGGAATCCTTTATACCAAAAATCTCCATCAAATCCTTTATGACTCTTTCCTGGTTTTCCTTAACTGTGTCAGGAGTCCATGCATTCGGATATGTTTTGTATATTTTTTGAGAACTAGCAAAAGAACCTATATTCTTCTCGAAATATCTTTTTAGCTTCTCCTGATAATCCAAGTTACCTAAAGAAGAATTCTTTCGACGACCAATCAGGCATAAATTTCCGATTCTATGCGTATAATAGTCTCTCTGTTCTTCATTAAAATCCTTTACCCACTGACTTGTTGCTTTAGGATTTTGTGGAAGAATATGCTCAATTGATGTCGTCCCGAAATCTTTCCATTCGGACTTATCCTTGTATTTGTATTCAAGCAGCATCAGAAGTGCATAAGTATAGCGTCTTCCGTATATCTCAGATTGAATGTTAGCCATGAAAACTTGTTCATTAAATGAATAATAGTCATGAGCTTCAAGCACATCAGAGGTATTGCCTGCTTCTTCTATCAAAGTTAATGATATTATTCAAGTTGTCAATACGATACGATGGGGTTTTACCACATACTGCATCTGCAATATTTTTGCATGCCACCTTCTTATATCATTCACATTATCGCTTTCCCAAACGTAATGTCTCTGATATGAAGGAACAGTGTACCATTCCGCGAAAACCTGAGCAATAGTTTGCTTTCCAAATCCTATTTCTTTATTTCCAGATTTCATAATTCAATTTGATTTTGGATTATTTCTTTCTAATTTCTTCTTCCAATTCATTGATGCTTGGCAATTTCTCATTGAAATTGTTTGGAAGAATTTGTATTCCCTCATAAGCTGTAATAGCTATTGGCTGATTATAATGAGTTCTCTTGCTAAATCTCCAGTAGGATGAGGCATTGTTTGAGGAAAGTTGTTCACAGCTTTTCCTTGTCGTTCATATAACCCGTTATTTTTCCCTTTATCGCCAATCATATTCAGCAAAGTAGCCCTGGACCAACAGTTCTCTAATATTTTTGATGCGTAGAATATGGCTTTTTCAGGAGCATCTTCTAAGTAGTCAATAATTACTTTGTGATGACCCCATGGAATGGAAAAGATGTTCAATGGCATCGTCTGTGTTTCTGTTGGTACAGAATGCAATGACTTAGAAATTTCCCCAGCTTGGGGAAATTTCTTAAATATTTGACTATAGAGTTTGTAAAATCTTTTACAATAATATAAAGAGCCAGGTGTGAGTCCTGCTACTCCTGGTAAAGCTACACGAAGGTCTTTGCTTAGTATTTGTATGGCAGAACTGCCATATTTGCTCTCGAATTCTCGCTCGCAGATGTCTCGACCTAAGCTCCAATAAAATTCTAACTTGTCGGAGTTAACATGTATTGCAGCTTTTAACTGTTGCTTTTTGAATCGTTTTTCTATATCGCTAACCCATTGTTTATAGTCTGGGTCTGTTATTGCTGACGTCATTGTCTTTTTCATATTCTTCTAATTAATTTGCTGTTGCGGATATTACACGTCGCCCACTATTTTATTTTCTGTAAAATATCACCAAACTTGGCATAGTTCACTACCACGCCATCGTCGAGGTCAAAGCTGATGGCTTGCTCGGCTACTACTTGCAGGCGCTCGTGGTATTCACGGCACTCGTCGAGTTGCTTCTGCAGAGCCTGTAGCTGCTTGGTCTCTTTGGTAGAGAGTTCTGCACGGCGGGCATCGAGCTTGTCGATTTCAGCCTCCAGGTGTTCGATGTAAGGGAGGAGATACTTAGATCTTACTCGCTCTGCGGTGTAGGCATTCATGCGATGCATGTAGGCGATGACCTGGAAGGCACCCTTCTTGGATGAGAACAGCCAGTAGATAGGGCGGTTCTGATACATCTTCTTATGGTCTTTCCAGAAGTCCTTTACGAAGTATTGCTCCAGTGTCTTGCCGAGGCATTTCTCCACGTAGTTCAGGTTTGCCACATGCTCCTCGTTGCCCAATGCCACACGGATGAAGTCCGCAAAGCGGGCAGAGGCGTTGTCAGAGAAGCCACAGTCGTTTGGCATGAGCGGTATGATGCCGTCGTCATCTATTGCCCATTGTTCACCCTTGTATTCGTAAGGAGCAATCTCCTCGTCGGTTGGGTTAGGGTGGGCGATGTGAAGCCCCGGCTTGTCGAGGCGATAGCGTCCGAGCATGCAGCCCACAGCATAGCTGATGAGTTGCTTGATAATGGCATCATCGTGCCATACGATATGTTGTTTTGTATTATTTGCTTCCATTTTTATCATCATTATATAATATCACTTTCTTATCAACCTTCATTACTCTTCTTGTTCATAATAGTAAGAGTAGTCGATACCTTTCATAAAGGTTTCCCTATCGTTTATCTTGTCGGTCAATGCTGCTTTGAGTAACTGCTTTATGGGTGTGCTGTCAGCCACGCTTGCAGTCATAGCAGCCAGATAGTCTTTCTTGTTTACCATACTCCAGTCGATACATTGCTTCAGATTCTTTTTGAGCATGAGGTCGAGCCATATACGGGTAGTTCTGCCGTTGCCTTCACGGAAAGGGTGCGCCACATTCATTTCAACATATTTGTCGGCTATCTGCTCAAATGTTTCTTCGGGCATCTGTTCTATCTGTCGGAGCGTAGCGGGCAAGTAGGCTGCCATAGCAAACTGAAATCCTCCCTTGGCTATATTCACCGTGCGGATATGTCCGGCGAAGTCGTACAAACCGCCAAATAGGTAAGCGTGAATCTGTTGCAGTCCCTTCGCTGTTCCCACCTCAATGCTTTCTATCATACTGCTCTCGAACAAGGCATAAGCCTTCGATTTGCTCTTGCCGTCGATGCTTTCTTCGCTATTCGTGAGCCATGCTACAAAGCGTGAAGCCTTAGTGTTGGGGAAGCAGGCTGCCAGTTGCAGGATGCCGTCGGTATCGAGAACGTCGGTTTTATAGCGTTTACCATCTTGTGCCAGAAGTTTCAGTTGGTTAGTGGCACTAACCAACTCGTTTCCTTCCTTCTTCAGCTTTGTCTTCAGATACTTCCAATAGTTGCGGTTCTTTGTATAGTCGTCTTGGTCGTTGAGCACGCCAACGACATCCAAAACGGAAAACCACCATTTTGAAAGTTCTTCGTCCCATACGGCACGCACTTCGCGGTCGTTGAAGAAACGGATGGATACCTTCTGTATATTGTTATTACTCATTGCTTTCTTGATTTTCTTTTAGAGTTGATACTTGCTGGCAAGGATGCGTTATTGATACCAATTCAATTGCGCACACAGAGTATTCGCATTTGGATAGATAGTATAAAACTGGCGACAACGTTCCAGTTGACGTACACCAAATCCGCTTCCATATTCTGGCTCTATCTCTGTCGAATCTCTCTTCGCTCGGCATAGCCCAAGCAAGCTTGGCTCTGCGCTCACTCAATCGAGATCTCTCCCTGCTGAAGGATGGTGATTTCATTCAGTGGAACATCAGGAGTCAGCTCGTCTTGCAGACCATAGATGTCGATGAACTGGTGGTTGAGTTCTTCCTCGTTCTTATGCAGCTGCATGAACTTGCGCTCCCACTTCGTCTTGTATTGCTCCATGCGCCATTCCAGACTGCTGAGCTTTGGGGCAGCAGGGGAAATGTCAATATGTTCGCCCGTCTCCTCGAAATGCTTCTCCTTCTTGTAATCGATGTTCTCCATATAGGTGGAGGTGTCGATGGATAAGAGCTCGTTGCGCTGGAAATCCCAGGAGGTTTCGTGGGCGTCCCAGTCGGCGCGGGAGATGGCGATGTTCTGCTCAACTAATTGGTCAAATTCTTTCGAAGGAACTTCCATATATGGTAATTGTTTGAAATTGCCAATTTGGAAATGCATCGTTGGATTTAAAAAATGCGATAAAACGGCATAGAATTTTGTATTTAGCACACCCAGTAGATTTAGCCTATTAGGTGCGTCAAAACAACTCATTCCACAAACATCAAATATGAATCCTTTAGGATATACTTTAAATGAGTTTGAATTTGATGAAATATCAGACCAAGAAATTGATGGACAGAAATACCTTTCTGGATTTCTTATAACTGAGCGTTGTTTTCCCTTATTATCCATGAAGTTTTTAATTTCATATCCATCATTTTCCCAATTTACAACAGATTCTTGATTTCCATACCATCTTCGTTGTCCGCCACCTTTATTATATGGGAACCATTTTTTTTGCGAGCGAGCCGCTAACGCGGCATTTTCACAGCCGAATCCGATTCGGCTGTAGTTTGGCTCAAACCAAAGGCGGAGAAATCTCGCGTTGTCTGCTGTTTGCAGTCCCACACAGGGACTAGCAACAGCAGACAACGCGAGATTTGATGTAAATATCTCTTGAATTTTGGGTGAAACCCAATAGCCGATAGGCGCACCTGGAATCTTGCCAAAATTAAGCTGCTCCACATTAGGATAATAAATATGCTTACCATCCTCGTTTCCATCCTTATTGGCAAGGAACATCTGCTCTTTATCAGCACAGTTCTTGCCATCTACCAATCGATAGTAGATGCCTTTAGGGTTTCCGAGGACAATTCGTCCATATCCATTTCTGTGTCTTCGTAAAATCTTTGTTTCCAAATCTCTTGCTCAGATTTCGGCAAAGCCTAATTTCCGCCATGGTGATTCCACCGTATGGATCTTGAGGCTTGGTTAAAACGAGGCTGTGTTCTGTACCACTTCACCACTCAACTCATCGAACGTGCGAGGACCTAGGTGCAACATGCTGTCAATGGCATAATTGTGCAGGAAGATATGGCGCAAGCTCTTGAATGAAGAGAGGAACATCCAGCTCTGCATATTGATCTGCGCCATTTTGCCGCCATCAGCAAGACGCTCCATGCCCATGAACATGAACACAGAGAAGAGGTCTGCCTTACCCTCTTCATAGTTGTCCTTCACATACTTGCTCAATACGCTGTTCATCTTCCCTCCACCCATATAAGGCGGATTCATCACGAGCGCATGGTAATGCTCGGTGAGGGTAAGAATCACCTTGACACCCGGCAACAGCTGCTTGATGTTGGCAGGACAATCGTCGGTACCATTCTTTGTCCAATCCTCATAATGACTGCGGAGCATATTGTGGTAGTTCTCGTTGATATTGAATATCATGATGCTGCCGAGGTTGTCGGCTTCTTTCAAAAGTTCGAAGTCTTCCTCAAGCATCTCGCCAGCCACGTCATCGTAGCCACCTACAAACTGAAGGCAAGTCTCAGTCATTGCCTTTTTATCCAAGGCTGGTACCACTCCCGTCATGTCGAGTACATTCGGCAATACGTGCGCATCTGCAAAGGCTGCATCCTTCTGGCAAGCCTTCAGCAGGAGGGCAAACTGGCTCAACTGCTTGGCACGAGTGTCGAGGTCAATACCCGTAAGGTTGTGGCTGAAGATATTCTCCACAGCCTCTCCACGACCATAGCCTTCGGCAATATAAAGGTCATAGAGCAGGTCGAAGCATTCGTTGAGAATATGACCGGAACCGCAGGCGAGGTCTGCTACCTTCAAATCTGTTAACTCGTTGTATTTCAGTGAATACCTATCGCTTGGCTTTTCTGAAGGCTCAACGAGATAACGCCATTTCTTTTGCAGCTGTGTCTCGTATGGATTATTGTCCAGATAGATTCTGCCCACGGTGTTCTGCACCATGTACTTCACAATCCAGTTAGGGGTGAAGATCTGGGTGGCTGCAGGAATTTCATCAGCCTCGAACTTGCCCTTCTTGGCAAACACCTCGTCCTTGCGCTCAGAGATATAGAACTGATAAAGCCATCCAATCAACTCTGGTGACTGGAAGTCTTCGTCGGTGATAAATTCAGTATGGTTGAGCATATCCACGAACCCACCTGCTGCCAGAATATTGTTTGGCAGGAGCAACTCGGTGTAGTCGGCAATGCTGCCGAAACACTGGTTGATGATAGGGTTGTCGTGGCACCAGGCTGTAATGAGGATAGCAAACTGCTCTGTCACCTTGGTGTCATCATCGAGGAGTTCCACGAGTCGCTGGCGCAACTCTTCACCCCCTTCGTTTCCCCCGTTATCGGGGGACAGAAACATCTGCGGAATGCGTCCCTGTCGGGCTTCATCCACGATGACAGGAGTACGTGCAGCATCAGCATAGGCAATAACCGGACTGCAGAGATTGTTCTTCTGCAGGATGCGGATGGCGCAGAGACGGTTGAACCAGGTATAGGCAGCTTCCTCATACACCTCGTTGATACCCTTCTGCTGAATACGGTTATAGAGGGACATCCACTGATAGTAGAAGCCCTCTGTCTGCAACTGCTCATTCCAAAGAGAACCACCCTGCATCAGCTGAGGCTTGTTCTCTTCTGCCACATTGCCGTTCTTGTCGAAGCCAAGTGTCGTAATCTTGGCAGCAATACCGGCTTTCAATATATTTCGTGCTTCGGTAGCGAAGCGTTTGATTCTGTTTGTATCCATACTTTTTTGTATTTATTGAATAAGAATCTTATGCAAGTCTTTCTGTAAAGACTCTATCTCATCATAACCATTGGTGTGCAGGCTTTTATCAAGAATGTCGGTCTTGAAAGCTACGTCTGTTCCTCTACAAAGTAGAGTGCCGATATGGAGTATCATCTTATAAAGTAAGTGCCCTTGAATATGCAGATATGCGTTCTCCTCAGTTAGGGATTCAATCTTGCCAGTAGGTTGTTCTGAAAGATTCTTCAGTCCTTCTTCAAAACGGGATTTAATGACCGACAGATATTCCTTGCCGTTATTGTCCAATTCAGAGCGTTTGGGTTGCAAAGGTATGCAAGCATTGAACTTGGAGATATTCCACAGTTTGTTCAGATTACTGTCTGCTGAGTAGAAGATTAAATAGCGTAGAGGAGTATAGACAATCTTTGAGAATGCTGTGATAAACTCATTCATGTCAAAATCCACTTGCTCTATGTTATGTCTCATACGCTCTTGAATATGAACCGACTCGCAAAGATGATTTTCCCACGAGTAAGCATAGGTCTGAGCAACATGATTGTTCGCAGTCAGCCCTTCTTCACCCCGAAGCAGGCGCAAATCACTATCTATGCAGATAAAGAATTGGTCTGTAAGGTATGGTTTGAATCTGAGGCATTGTTCACATCCTCTGGTATCAGTGCCATTATTGTTCTTGCTATAGTACAAGTAGCGATAACGCCCAGGTTTGACATGTTGCAACTGATAATCCCAAAATCTCTCATCTTCCTGATCCTCCAGATGCACTATTGCCTGATAGCGATGGGTAAGGGCAAGGTTTCTGTATAGTTTGGCTTGTTTACTAATCCAGTCCATACGCTTTACTTTTGAGTAATTTCTTCCATGTACCAAACCTTGTCGCCCCATCCTTCACCGAAGAGGGCTGGAGAGTGGGTTGTAATGAAAAACTGGGCATTGGGGTTGAAACGAACAAGCAGGTTGACCAGTTCAAACTGCCAGTCGATGTCCAATGAGTTTTCTGGCTCATCAATCAATACCACAGCTTCACGACCATTGAGTAGAAACACTCTTAGGAGAATTAGTAGCATCTGCATCTCTCCAGAAGACAATGCGCCTACAGGCAATTTTTCTTTTTCCGTGATGACAGAAAACTTGCTACCCTCTATCTCTATCCGCTTGTGGGTCAATGCAAAAAGACGATTAACCGCATTCTGAAAATCAGCAATGCGAGATTTTAGCTTGGTTTGCACATCCTCGGAACTATCAATCATAGACATACGAAGACTCATCAATGAAGGACCAGTCTTCATATCGTAGATGTAATAATCCAAGTCTTGTGAAAGGGCTGTTGCAGTTTTTCGTTTGTCTCTCAACGCAATGTTGTCAATGGATGGCAAATAAACAACATTCTCCATACCTTTCATGTTTTCAGTCAAAGACTTGTACAGACGACTCAGAAAAGTAGTCTTACCACTGCCGTTGATGCCCATGATAATATTGACATCTGGGTGTGCAGAAAACTGAACTTTCTGATGATTCCAAATGCTTATATTTATGTCTTTAATACGTATCTCTGCCATAATTGTACATTATAAATTATCCTTAATTCCGCAACACTATAGTTTAACATTATTTATAAGTGCCTGAGCAACAAAAAGTTGCCCAGGATTTTGCCATGTCAGAATTTTCACTTACCTTAGTGTTGCGAAAAGAAGACAAGCAAAACTCTAATATGACATGCAAAGATACAAATTAAATCAGAGAAACTCACTCCTTTTGGGGGAATTTTTTCGATTATGGAGCAATTTGATGCTCTTTTAGCTCAAACCATAGATTCCACCTTGGGAT
>NZ_QSIG01000029.1:0-39266 GCF_003468525.1 Prevotella sp. AM34-19LB
CCAAAAGGAGTGAGTTTCTCAGATTTTATTTGTATCTTTGCCATGTCATATTAGAGTTTTGCTTGTCTTCTTTTCGCAACACTAAGGTAAGTGAAAATTCTGACATGCAAAATCCTGGGCAACTTTTTTGTTGCTCAGGCACTTATAAATAATGTTAAACTATAGTGTTGCGGAATTAAGGACAATGAAAAAGATAATCGTTTTATTCATGCTGGTGATGGCAACCATCGGTGTACATGCCCAGTTTTCTATAAGCAATTCTACTCAGCGAAGAGTAATTGTCGCTTATGAACTTGGAAGCGATGGTTATTACAAAAGAGTAACCAAGAAGTCGGTTGAGCGTGTTGATAATATTGTAGGTAGCTATGCTTATGACAAGAAAGCTCAAAATCTGTATGTCATAACTCCAAACAGCAATATTGTAATCACACTTACCAAGGACTACGCCAAGATCATCAAGAAGAACAAGTCTATCCCCCAAGTAGCAGAAGATGAACTTGATGTGCTCGTTCAAAAATACTCCAAACAGTTGGATGATAAATATACTGCGCTAAATGAGGCACGAACAAAGCATATTCAAGACTCCATAGCTAAAGCAAAGGCTGACTCCATTGAAATAGAGAAGCTTAAAGCTGAAAGATTGGCCAAACTGAAGAAAGAACGTTCAGACTATATGGAAACTCACAACTGGAGAATGGTGCCAACTGGAAATAAGTCTCTGTATTGTGACGAATGCGAGAAATCATTTTCAGAAGATTCATTATTCACTATTGGAATCAAAAATGATACCATTTATTACTTCACAAGACTGATGGAAGACTGGGCTACACATATATAACAGGACATAAAAGTGAACTAAGCCAAAGTCTGAAAGAATACAGTCCTTTCAGGTATCACTATGAAATATTCAAAGATAGCCTTACAGATGAGTCTGAGGATTATGACATGATTACAAGTGAACTGTCATACCATTACCTTGACGAGTATGTCCAGCGTCTCAAAAAGAGAGCACCTTACGGCTTCTTTACTGATTGGGGATGGGATTCAGAATATTCATGTATATCATTCCATTTCAACTACATGAATACCAACAGAAATACAATCAAGTACATCGATGTATATTTCAAGGTAACAAACGATGTTGGCGATTTGAGGAAGACCGGCCATTTCCAGGGCACAGGACCACTTCGAGAGTTTGAATCAGCAAGTTGGGAATGGGACACTTCCTATTATTATGTGTCTGGAGACGCTTCAAATATGAATATCACCAAGGTGATACTGACATACATGAACGGTACAAAGAAAGTACTAACAGGCAATTTGCTTGTGTTTGAATAAACTACAGGGCATTTTCGAGCAATTCACGAACATACTTCAGAAGGATGACAGGGTCAAACACCTTGCCATCCTTTTTTGTTGTCAGGTGCAGATGAGGACCAGTTGACATGCCGGAACTTCCAGATACCCCAAGCACCTCTCCAGCATGGACAAACATCCCCTTTGAGACCCAGAAAGCAGAAAGATGGCAATAGCTGATGGTATAGCCAGCTGTTTTGACTGTGACATACTTACCTGAGCGATTGTCGTGGCCAACACCAGTCACTTCCCCTGGAAACATGGAAAACACTTTCTCGTAATGAGCTGCCAGATCCACGCCGTTGTGCATGATAGTCTTGTGCTTCACCGGGTGATTACGCATTCCAAATCTTGAATTGATCTGAATGCTTTTCAACGGAAACGAAGCCCTGAGATAAGGAAGAACATCTTGGGAAGAATCTGGAGGCAGAGTATCAGCCTTCACTACAGAGTCCACAGAGGCAACATGAGTTGTTTCTTGTGGACTCTTCTTTTTAGATATACTATGCTTCTTCACATACCCAATCGTATTGAATTGGGCATGTGAAGGAGTCTTTGTGAACATCATTGTCAGAATCAATATGAGTGTCTTTATTGCTTTCATGTTGCAAAGGTAATCAGACTCAGCAAAACAACACGAAAGAAGTTACCTCTTCCCTATTATATCTAACTTTATTTATGTTTATAGTATGATAATTGAAGAATAATCATACTACTTTCATAACTATCTATAAAACTTTGATGATACTAACGTACATGTTTAACTTCTTCTATATCTACAATGTAACTTTGTTGTCGGTTTGGCTTTAGGCGCAGTCTGAATAAGACCAGTCGTTAGGTCATCCACCAAATAAAAAACGAATAAAACAGAAGCAAATGAATTACAATTTCGATGAGAACGAGATGCCTTATGGCATCCTTGAACGTTTCGGACTCACCCAGGCAATGATTGATGACTTGCCGACCGATGTCCTCCAGAACATCTACAATGGCCGCAAGTCGCCAGTCCTGCCAGTTCATATCACAGCCGATGATGGTGAGGAAGTCAAGGCACGAACCAGGTTCAGCCTTGTGAGAACAGCCGAAGGTGGCGTTGATGTGCTCTTCTATCCACAGCTCGATGAGTTAGACTTGAAACTCTTCAATGAGCAGCAGGAGAAGAACCTTGTTGCAGGAAAGCCTATCGTCGGTCATTTGGAGAGCAACGAGGTTGGCAAGGAACTCGGCAGCAAGTGTTTCTTCCAGCTTGATCCAGAAAGCAAGCAGGTACTCAGTGTTCCAACCCCGGTCATCGGCAGAAACATCCAGTATGTAGCAGACCGCTACCACCTCACTGGCGCAGAGATGCAGAAGTTGCAGAACGGAGACATCCTTACCATCGTAGAGGATGACGAGGAACAGTCCATCGGTATCGACCTCAACTCCAACACCGGCATCCGTTTCGCAGCAGGTAACGAGCTTGTCTGGAAGCGAGAAGCCAAGCGTGACTGGGACAAGTTCAATTTCGGCATCTTCGGCTGTTGGGCTATGGATGAAGACGGCAATCTCGACTACATCCCAGAAGAGAACTACACAGAAGAGATGTGGAATGAACAGAAGAAACTGGGAATGCGCATGATGCAGCGATAACCCAAAGTATTAACCCATAAAACAAGATTTCATGGCAAATGTAAAGTACTATCCAGAAGACGTGCTCGTGGAAAAAGTCCAGAGCGGAGAATATGGCTGGCTTGACTACATCAACCACCACTCACCTGAATGGCAAGAGGAATACACAGCCTTCTGCAAAGAGAAGGATCTCATTGTCAATGAGGAATCGGCAGAGGAATTTGTCGATTGGAAGGGCGAGCAGATTGAAGCTGGCGAATAATCACACAGTACAGAAACAATAAACAGCATTAGAATATGTCTATCAGATCAAATGCATTACCAGTAGGCAGAGACCTGGCTCCAGAGTTTCAGGAGATTCTCAGAAAGAATGGTATGCAAGCACATATCATCAGACAAGGAGAAGGTTATCAGTTGGCCGTTCAAGGTCACGACTCCCCTCTGCTTACCTACGCCATCACAGCGCAGCAGCACAGAGCCTTGGTTGACTGGGGAGCAAACTCAGCCAACAAGCAAGCCTACAACACCGTGGCAGAACTCGTGAAGAATGATTTCTACATGCCACTTGACTTCGTTCATGCCAGAAATGCCAATGGCCGTGTTGCCATGGGACTCCACGGCTACCGCATAGGCGTTGGCGAATACGGCAGACTTCCATGGAACAAACGCTATGCCCACATGATGATGGATCCATATCACGGAAGATTCCTCGGTTGGACTCCACGATGCCAGGAAGGATTCCACATGCGCAGAGTTGGAGGAGTCATGTTCATACAGGGTGCTCCAATCGTACTAGAACGTCCTGACGGCAGAATGAAGCCGGGTGAGTTGCAGAATGGCGGTTATGGCTTCTATTATAAAGGTGGTCAGCAAAACATGGTACAGCAACCATCGCAGGATGTGTTGGCAGACCTGCAATCAGTCATTACCCCTGTAGTGGTTCGTCCACGTCCCAAGGAACCTGCCAAGCCATACAACGAACTCATCACCTCCAAGGTTTATTTCAGCAATGACAAATGGCAGGAGTGTCTTTCGTCTCATGGCATCATCGTAGATGCAGCCAACAAAACACTCACCATCCAGTCCACTGCCACCAAGCAGGACTTTGTCTATGACCTCACTGAGGATGAAGTGAAGAAACTGACCAACAATTCCATCAAGCAAGTACCTGTCCAAAACCGCATTGACATCATCAACAATGCCATCAGGAACGATTTCCAGGACAAACTGACGATGGATATGCTCAATTCAAAAGAGCAGATCAGCCTGAAACTCAAACCTGAGATAGAGGCAGAACTCAACAACCGCCAGCAGATGGTGATTGACCAGTCGCTCCCAGCTAATGGCGACCAGATTACTATCGAGCCTGAAGACCGCAGTGTTGCTCATGTAGATGGCAACAGCCTGTATGAGCAGAACGAAAGCAAGGGATGGTTCCGTGAAGGCAAGCATGGCAGAGAGGTTCAGGTTGATGATATCAAGGTTGAACCAGTGCGTAATGAGCAGGGTGAAATCCTGAAAGACGAGAAAGGCAATGCCAAATTTCGCATGACCGCCGTCATCAATGGAGAGAGCATCAGCCATGAGATTACCCAAAAGCAGTATGACAAGTTCATGGCCATCGATGACTACCACCGCATGAAACTCTTCTCCCACATCTTCAAGGAGGTGGATATGAAAACCATCCCTGGAGAAGGCAAAAATATCGGAGCTCAGATTGGAGGAGCACTCCTTGCAGGACTTGCCGTGATGAGTGAACTGGGCAGAGACCATCCAGCACCGGCAGTATTCGTAGAACACCATCATGACCATGCCCATGGGCCACATGTATATTTTAAGGGCAGCGTGGATTCACCGCAAGACCTTGCTTCACGAGCCTTCGATGCAGGACTCAATGCAGGAGAACACGGTGTAGGCTTAGGTCATGGCAGATAAACAACAATTCACATTCAAGAGATGACAGACGAACAGACATTTGCAGACTACAGAAGCCGTCTTAACATCAAGGACGTATTGGAGGACGCAGGCTACACGTTTTACAAGCGTGATGGCTTGCGCTATCCTGCGTATGTACGCCTGGGCAGCGACGGAAAAAGAATCAGTGGAGACAAGTACATTGTCATGCCCAACAAGAACTGCTGTTTCCAGCCGCCAACCATCAAGCTCTACTCTGTTACCTCCTTCATCTGGGAACATCCAGATCTTTTCAAGGAGTACAAGTATGGCATGAAGGAATCAGCCCTTGTCCATAAGGTCTGCCAACGCCTGCTTAACATCCCGGTAGAACATCGGAGTCTGGACGTACATAATCCAACAGTCAACAGCAAGCCATTTGATATCAATGACTACAAGATTGACCGTTTCAATCCTAAAGACTTCGAGTCACAGAAGCCGTTCTACGCCTTCTTCACGTCAAGAGGAATTGATTTCGCCACCCGTTGTGCCTTCCATCACAGCTTCTTCCTCGCATCGAAAACCACCAAGGATGGCAGCACCTATAAGAATCTCTCCTTCCCCATGCACATCCCTGGGCAACCAGACAAATGTGTAGGCTTAGAGGAAAGAGGCTATCCTCGAAAGGACGGTTCTGCCAGAAAAGGCATGGCTACCGGCACCAATGCCAGTGAAGGATTATGGATGGCAAGTCCCAAGCAAACGGAACTCCAGGATGCCCGTATTGTGCTTGTCTTTGAAAGCGCATACGATGCCATGGCATTTTATCAGCTACAGATGCGCAAGGAATCAGGATTGGATCAGCGTGGACGGCAGGATCTGAAAGCCGGAGTCTATGTCTCTACTGGAGGTAACCCAAGCTATGGGCAGATACAGGGATTGCTGAGAGCTGCACCCCAAGCCACCTTCCACCTTGGCTTTGACAAGGATGTGGCAGGAAAGCAGTTTGTGGCAAACTTCGAGGATATTGCAAGCAAACAGAGTCCGGTTGCACCGGGAAATGTACCTGCTGACATGAGAGAGTTCATGGAAAGCTTCGACAAACAGCCGAAGACCATCAAGGAACTGTTAAGTTTCAACGATGAGAACTACAGCCTTCTTCCCCATGAGCTCAAACAGCTATACCTGGTTTACGATTCAGCAAAAGAAGAGGCATTGGAGTATCACTACTCTCCCTTTTTGTGTAAGGAAGACAAGCAGGAAGCTGCTGACAAGATGAACAAAGCGTTCAAGGACTTCAAGGATGCACTGCTACAGAAACTCAACCTGCACGAAGACCAAGACCTCGCTCCCGTGAAGATTATACGGGAAGAGCCATCGGAAGGCTACAAGGACTTCAATGACGAGCTTTTGGATAAGAAACAGTTCTCTATGACCGACGTAGTAGAGACCGCATTTGACGAGAACGGTGTGGACTTAACCTTTGAACGGCAAGAAGAGAACGAGGAAACCAAACATCATGGATTTAAACGATAATGAATATGGCAGACCCAATCAGACGATACAACATCATCACCCTACGCCCTCACTGGGCGCAGTATATCATCTCGCAAGGGATGTCGTTCATCATCAGCTGTGCCCTGTTCCTTGTTGCCGGTCACGACAGCATCACCTACAAGATGCCTTTCGTGGTACTTGGAGGTGTGATGACCTGCATCATGCTCTATAGATGCTTATATCTCTACAAACTCAGATACATCATCACCTCTGAACAGCTCATCATCCAGCATGGAGTGATGACCAGAACCAGTGACTACATCGAGCTGTACCGAGTGGTGGATTTCAGCGAGAACCGTGACATTCTGGAACAGTTGTTCGGATTGAAGACAGTATGGATATTCAGCGGCGACCGCTCTAATCCCAAACTCGACATCTACGGTGTGAAGGAAAGGTTGGACGTTGTGAGAATCATCCGTGAACGTGTAGAATACAACAAAAAGAGAAAAGGCATATATGAAATTACCAACAGATAACAGAAGAAGCAAGGTTGTTGCAGCCATTGCCTTGGCGTTAATGCTATCGCCAGCTATAGGTTATGCTCAGATTGCCTCCAGCAATCCATTGGAGTATGTTGCCTTGGCTGAGGGAAACGAGCTTATCAACGGTCAGATCAAAAGCCAGATAGAAGACCAGCAGAAGACCGCATTCCTGCAGAACACCATCGCAGCCGAGTTCTCCCAGATTCACAAATGGGAAAAGAAGTATAACAGCTATCTGAAAACGGCATCGGGTTATGCTTCCACGTTGAAAGCCTGCACCTCGCTCTATGACGACGGTGTGAGGATCTTCATCAACTTGTGCAACCTGAAAAAGGCCATAGCAAGCAATCCACAGGGCATTGTGGCAACAGCGAGCATGAATAACCTCTATATAGAGACTGCCACAGAGCTCGTCACGGTATATGCCACATTAAAGGATGCCATAGCCAAGGGTGGCAACGAGAATATGCTCACAGGTGCAGAACGAAGCAAGACCCTCTGGGAACTGAACGACCGTCTGGCACAGTTCAACAAGAAGCTGTCAAGGCTATGTCTCAGCATCAGATACTACACCATGGCCGATGTCTGGAACAATGTCACGGCAGGAATGCTCGACCGGAGCAATGCGAGATAGCCAGTCAAGCCCTTGGCAGATGGCGCAGATGCGCCAGAGTTGTAACACCATAAGAAAGATTATTTGAGGATAACATTTATGAAACGTCTCTATGCTCTCATATTACTTCTCTTTTCTCTCATCCTTCCCTTTGATGGGCAGGATGGGAGTTTTCTCCGTGCCCAGGGCAATGACCCGGTCCTGGCAGGTATGATATTCCAATATACCGACAAAGCCAAGAAAGAGTTGAAGCAGCAGGAACAGATGATGCAACTTGTATCTACAGGCCATATATGGATCAAGGAGGAGGTGGAAGGTACTACCAACCTACAGAAGGAGTTCAACAACTATCTTGACCGATTCAACAGCATCATCAGCTATGCAGCTCAGATCTATGGTTTCTATCACGAGATAGACCGTCTTGTGGCACAACTCGGAACCTACAGCCACCAGCTCAGCCATCAGACGACCAATGCTCTTGCCGTTGCTCTGTCCTCCAATCGCAACAAACTCTATCGGGAACTTATCATGAACAGTGTCGAGATAGTCAATGATGTCAGGCAGGTATGCCTCTCTAATAACAAGATGACAGAGAAGCAGCGACTGGAGATAGTCTTTGGCATACGACCGAAGCTCAAACAGATGAACCAGAAACTCAAACGGTTGATACGGGCAGTGAAGTACACCAGACTGTCAGACGTGTGGGCAGAGATAGACTATGGAGCCAGGAGTGAAGTGGACAAACCTACCATTGTACAGCGATGTAAAGAACGATGGCGAAGAAATGCAAGACCTTGAAGTAAAGGTTCAACATAATCATATAATAAATAACAGTACAATAAATTAGAAATAAAAAGCATTATGGGTTGGGGTTCATTTTTAAAATCAACTCTCCGATTGGGAGGAAGGATGACCAGTGCAACAGCACACACTGTGGGCAGCGCTGTGCTTCATCCTCAGCAGACCTTGAAAGGCGTAGGTTCTGCCACTAAAAGCGCAGTTGTCGGAGGAAGTCTTGGTTACATTGGTTGGGAGAAACTCACCACGGACAAAAGCGTTGTAGGCATTGTCAGCGATGCCGTCATAGGAGAAGACACCACCAAGAAGATTGGCGATACTGTATCAGGGATTGGCGATGGCGTGAAAGACCTGAAAGACTCTGTTACAGGACTCTCTGACAATGTTAATGGGGCTATCAGCAACGTGGATTCCAAGTGGAGCGGTATGTCTGGCTTCCTTAGAGCCATGTTCTCTGGTCATGGCGGTGACATGTTCGGAAACTTCTTCAGCAACATAGGCAAAGGCAACGTTTCAGGTCTCAGCCTTGTAGGACTTGTAGTCTCTGCCCTCCTCGTCTTCGGTCGCTTCGGATGGTTAGGCAAGATAGCTGGAGCCGTTCTCGGAATGATGATGATAGGCAACAATGCCAATCTAAGCAGCCTACTTGGTGGCAACAGTGACCGTAAGGCAAGCAACCACAAGGAAGAAGAAAAGCTGCAAGAAGTAGAGCAAACCAATACTGTAAGCAGACGAAGATAACAAACACTATAACAAAGTATTATACAATGCACTATACACAAGAAATGATACTGCATTCCGACAGTGGCTATTGCATGCCATTCGAGGAAAGAAACGGAGAAGTGACCATGTCCCTGGGCTACGGCAAACAGAAGCATCCGCACACAGGAGAGTCATTTTTCCATCATGGAGTTGACTTCAAGGTCAGGAACTATCTGCTGTCTGCTGTAGCTACCGGCAAGGTGACAGGTCTGGGCAACGATGCCATTCATGGCATCTACCAGATTACCAGATACGGTGACTATGAAGTGACCTATGCCCACCTGAGCAACGTGTTTGCCAACTACGGCAAAGAGGTAAAGGCAGGGCAAGTCATCGCCTTCAGTGCCGACTCCCTCCATGTAGAAGTCAAATACAAGGGGGAAGAACTCAATCCACTGGAGTTCCTCACCATGATCTATAGCAATCTGAAAGTGATGGAACAGAACGGCAAGCCAGGTGCAGCACCTCAGTTCGTCACTCTTGATATGGATGTTCATACCATGTATGACAAAGACCAGAAGGAGATCGAAGACCTCATGATGCGCTTCTTCCCCGACTACATGAGCGACATGAGCCAAGGCATCTATGCCCTACCAGAGCATACAGAACTTGCACTTCGCAATATCTTCACCATGTCGGCCATGAAGAATTACTTCTATGAAACCCTGCCTTCCATGGCGAATCCATTGGGAATGGGATCAAGAAGCATTCCAATAGCCGAGCGAGTACAAAACCTCCTCATTGGAGATTTCCTCAACTATCTCGCCTTGCGCCATCAGATCTTTCTGTCGAGCATGAGCGCCATCGAAAAAAAAAAGCACAAGACCGGGCAATAGCGACAAGCGGAATAGTTGACCCACTGGCAGAACTGGACATCGATGTTCAAAGCTTCGACATTCCACGCCTGGTGAGCGTCTATCCCGACAAGTCGGGAATCAGATGGTGGACTAAGGCTTGGTTCAACAACAGCGAGAAAGGAGAAGCTGCCATTGAGATAGAAAGAAATCTGGCCATCAAGTTCATCAACGACAACATCGAGAAGGACGAATGGCTGGAGGAATATTTCCCGAAACAGATGGAAGTCTATCACAATGCGATCGAACAGACCAGGGAGCAAATCCTCAACCAATTAAACTTGTAAATATAAAGCTATGGTAGAGTCAAAACAGGATAAGATATTCAATACTAAGGTCATACCGATTATGAATAAAGTTCGGAATGACCTACAGAACAAGCTTGCAGACGAGTTGCGGTCAAACTCCAATTCGTTTGCAGGTCTGATGGCAGCAGCAGCTGGACCTGACGGTGGTATGGCATCCATGCAGGCGCAAAATGACACTCTCAAATACACCGGCAAATGGACATCCAAGACTACGGAAGACTATATTGCGATGGTCAAGAAAGAGTTGAAGCGACAGCATATCACGGTCAATGCTTCCATGGAACAGAAGATGATAGACAAGATGATAAAAGACAAAATACCGAAATCATCCATCGACTACATCATTCGAAAGGCTGCCACCAGTACTATCTTCTATCTACCGCAGGAAGTCGCAAAATCGCCATTGGAGCAAAAGATAGACTCGGAGGCAGAGAAGCGGTATAAGCCATCGATCTGGGAAAAGAACGCTGGTATAGCCCTTGGCTCTGTAACCGACCTTGCCTGTATGGGAGGATTGGGAGGTGGCTTAAAGACTGCAGCCACCTGGATAGGAAGCGACATGTTCGTCACCCATGTTGGTGATAAACTCAATGACCGTTCCGATGTTCCCATGATCATTGCACCGGGAAAGGAGGATGAATACAGACGAACGCAGCAGGAAAAGAAGAAACAAGCGGAGCAGAAACCGCAGAACAAGCCACAATCTGAGGAAGCACAGCAGGCAGAACCAACAGAAGAAGTGAACCAATCTGAAGGTGAAGCCAGCAACACGCAGCCCGAACAGACTAACATGAACGGTTGGCAAGGACTTCTCACGTCATTCGGCCTCAACGGTATCAGCGATATAGGCCATAATCTTGGCTATGTATTGGCCATGCTTCCTGATATGCTAGTCGGCATGTTCACAGGTAAGACCAAGTCCATCAATATCAAGGACAACATGATGCCTATTGCAAGCATTGTTGCAGGTATGTTTGTCAAAAACCCGATTCTCAAAATGGTGCTCATTGGCATGGGAGGCATGAATCTTCTCAATAAGGCAGGACATGAAGCCTTGGACAACTTCAAGGCACAGGATAATCCGCAACACGCTGGTGGCAGAGTCAACTATCGCATCTATCCCGAAGAGCCTCTGAATGCACGCATCCAGAATCCGGAGATAAGAGCCAACTGCCTGATCGCAACCATTGACAGAGTACCCTGTACCATAGCCCTTCCAGAAAAAGTTGTGGATACCTACCGTCAAGGAGCGCTGCCTCTCAACACTCTTGCCAATGCTGTGCTGGCCAAGAACGACCAGATGCGACAGATAGCATCCGAGAAATACGAGGCTGGCGAACGACAGACAGTCATCGAAAGACCACTTGCTCAAAGATAACATAGAACAAAGATGAAAAGATACTGGTATAAATTCCGTGTCAAATACGGCAAAGCCCTTGACACAGGAAAGAAAAAGAAAGTCAGTGAAGAATACCTGGTAGATGCCGAGAGCTTCACCGAGACAGAGAAACGTGCCACCAAAGCTGCTACAGAGCTTATCGGTACCAGAGACTTCGACATCACAGCCATCTCACGTGAACCTATCACTGAGATTCTGAAAGAAGACGAGAATGAAGGCAACCACTGGTACAAGACCGTCGTCTCCCTTGTCACTGAAGATGAAGACACTGGCGTAAAGAAGTTCTCACCACAGACCATCTACGTCAATGCCTCTTCGACAAAGGAAGCAGACCGCATGCTACGTCAGCACATGAGCAGCAGTGTGACAGAGTGGGAAATCAAATCCATAGCCGAGACCAAGGTTCTTGGGGTTCTTGGCTATAAGCAATGATCACAAAAACATCATATCCATGACAGAAAAGAATCAGCAAGAAAAGATGGCTGCTGAACGTCAGGTGGAACTGTTCACCAAAGCGTTCGGAAAAGCCAAGGAAGATAATGGTATTTGGCTGGACAACAACGGTCGAAAGGCTCCTGGACTCTACCAGAAGCATCTGCAGGTATCAGCCTTCAATGCCATCATCTTAGGAATGCACGCCGCTCAAAACGGCTACAAGACCAACCAATATACGCTTTTTTCGGAAGCGAAGAAACGTGGCGAGTCTGTTCAATCAAAAGAGAAAGGAGTACCGTTCCTCTGGTACAACTGGAACGAGTATGTCAACAAGCACAACCCTGAGGACAAAATCAGCCGTGCAGACTACCAGGTTCTCCCTTCAGACAAGCAAGCTGACTACAAAGGCATCAGAAGCCGTGAAGTAAGAGCCTTGTTCAATATTGAGCAGACTACCCTACCCATGGTTGACAAGAGCGCCTTTGAAGCAACAGTCCAGGAATATGGCAGGTTGAACGACCGAAAGGATGTAGAGTCAGCCTCCACAGCCATTCGCCTAGGTGTAGAAAAGCTTCTGGAAAAAGCACGTGAGAACATGGTCGAAATCCGCAGTGACTCTACCGGTGTAGCACATTACGACAGCAAGAAAGACATTGTCTTCCTGCCAAAAGCATCTTCCTACGAACACTATGAGGATTATGCCCGTGATGCAGTATCGCTACTTGTTACAGCCACTGGCCATGGGCAGCGACTGGCTCGTGAAGGTATGGTAACGAAGAACGGAAAGGTCTCTGCAGAGGATGCCATGAAGCAGGAGCGTCTGGTCACAGAGGTTGCCACAGCCGTAAAGCTCCAGGAATTGGGAATCTCAGCCAAGCTCTCCCCGGAAAGCATGGCTATGACCGATTATTGGTCAAGAGAACTGAAAGAGAACCCTTGTCTTATTGATATACTGGAGAGGGATGTCAACAATGCCGTGGATATGCTCCACAAGGCAGAACGTGGCGAAAAGGTTGAATTGAACAGCAAGACTGCCAGAAACCAGGCAGATGCCATCAAGAGCATCCTTCCAAAGCACTACTATGTGGCTGACGAGATCAAGACCCTTCCCAACAAGTCCACCAAGGAGTTTGTCCTCGTAAAGGACGCAGAGGGTAAGATGGCTGACGTAGTCCTTCCGGAAGGTGCATCCTTAGGTATGGATAACGACATCCCTGGCATGAAGAAAGGACGTATAGAACATGCCCTACAGAAGGAAGGCTATGAAACCGTCACCTTCTACAATGTTGATGGTTCTATGGGCTACCGTCCTGATGACAGTTTCTTTGACGGCAAGGCAGTCTCTGTTGCCAGACTCAACAACTGGAGCCTGGAGACCATCACCCTGCTCGATGTTTCAGATGCTGTGAAACGCTCAGGAGCCGTGGACTTCGACAAGATTCTGATGCTGCGTGACGATGAAGGAAAGTGGGCACTCTATCTGAAGCCTGAGAATGAAAAGGCTTTCAGCGTATATCCAGACAAGGCCGATGTAAACCTGTTCTTCACCACAGTAAAGCAAGGCGACGAGGAGCTTTCAGACACTATGCGTCAGGACATGGCACAGAAATACTACATGGAAGCTTCCAATAAGCCGGAAATGAAGGTTGACCTCTTCAAGAGCAACGTTCCTGCCGAAGAGGTGGACAAAATTCAACGTGTCAACATCTTCAAGACCAAAGAGACGGACAATCAGCCGAGTGTCATCCTCTGTATGCCTACTGTGAATGGAGAAAAGCTCAAACCTCGTGAGATCTCACCATCCCAGTGGCAACGTATGTGGCTCGCCGAGAACATGCAGGACTACAAAAAACACCTTGCTGCCAGTCTTTTTGCCGATGTACTGCGCAAAGACCGGACCGATGCGGTAGCTGTAGGCACAGAAAAAACGGAGCAGGAAGCTCAGAGCAATGAGGTAAAGCAGAACACCGCTCAGCAAGAGGAAGACAAGGCTACGGAGGAACAGAAAGAGGAAACTCCAGAAAAGAAAGAGCAGAAGCAGAAGGAAGAAAAGGCAAAGGAAGAGAAGACTAAGGCAGAGACAAAGGCTGCCGTTGTAGCAATGACTCCGATGTTAAAGCAATTCTACGAGCTAAAAGGCAAACATCCTGATGCAGTGTTACTTTTCCGTTGTGGAGATTTCTACGAGACCTATTGTCAAGATGCCGAGAAAGCTTCAAAAATCCTGGGCATCACGCTTACCAAGAGTTCCCATACCAAGGATGCAGACGGCAAGCCTCTGGCCATGGCTGGGTTCCCATACCACGCTCTCGACACCTATCTGCCGAAACTCATCCGTGCTGGAGAACGGGTTGCCATCTGCGACCAGTTGGAAGCCCCCAAACGTGCCACAGAGGAAATTTCTCCCTCCAAGATAGAGAGTCCTCAGCAGGAACAGAACAATTCATCAGGAATACACAGATAACATGTAATCATCATGTCAAGGAATCAAGAATATGTAGAACAATATGCAGAGTATGCCATGGAGCAGATGCGCCGATATGGCATACCTGCTTCTGTTACCCTTGCACAAGGTATCTGCGAGAGTGCAAGCGGACAGAGCGAGTTGTCCCGAAAGGGAAACAATCATTTCGGCATCAAGGCAACTTCCGGTTGGGTTCAGAACGGAGGCAAGTACCTCGTATATACCGATGACCGTCCCAACGAGAAGTTCTGTCAATACGCTTCTGTTGGCGACTCATATGAGCATCATTCCCAGTTTCTGAAGGGAAACAAGAGATACAGCTCACTCTTCAAGCTATCCCCCGATGACTACAAGGGATGGACAAACGGACTTCAGAACTCCGGCTATGCCTCCAACAAGAAGTACGCTTCAAGTCTTCAAAGCATCATCGAGAAGAACAACCTGCAGAAGTATGACCAGATGGTCATGAAGGAGATGAAATCGCAAGGCAAATCCTTCGGTACCGAAGCCAATCCTCGTCAGCAAGGAGAACAAAGCAGCCAGAAAACGAGTGTTTCAAAGCCTACTGAGAGCGAAAAGTATTCCTATCCCTTGAAGAGAAACGAGTTTATGCTCGTCACCTCACCTTTCGGCATGAGAAAAGATCCGCTCAATCCGGCCAACACGCAAATGCACAAGGGCATCGACATTCAAGCCAAGCATGACAATGTACTGGCAACGGAAGACAAGGGCAAGGTCACTCAGGTCAACAACAATCCGAATACTGCAGGTGGTCTGTCAGTCACTGTAGAATACAACAGAAATGACGGCAGCAAGTATCAATGTACCTACATGCACCTGAGCAGCATTGCCGTCAAGACTGGCGATAATGTAAATGCCGGTCAGCGATTAGGCGTGACTGGCAATACGGGAACCAAAACCACTGGTGAGCATCTGCATTTTGGGGTGAAAAGCATCTCTGCGGATGGCAAGGCACGGAATATAGACCCAGCGGCATATCTTGCAGAAATCTCTCAAAAGGGAAACATCCAGTTGCAGACTCTCCACAACGGCAAGGACATCACCGCTCAGTACAAGGTTAGCAATCCTGTCTCACAAGGCGAAGTGACTGACACGGCACAAAGTCCAGAAGACTGGATGAAGAAGCTTCTGTCATCTGAGGACAGCGGAGTGAAAATGCCAGGCGATGACCCTGTCATTGAGATGGCTATGACCATGTTCACCTCTCTCATGGCACTTGCCCTGCAGATAGACAACAAGAGCGAAGAAGAGAAAATGCAGACTGTGACCGACTCGGTTGTCAGCAAGAGCATCGACCTCTCCTCGCTCCTTCCCTCTTATAAAGCCTGTTCCGTGAACATTCAGGATGGTAAGCCTTATCTCCATGTAGATAACGGAACCATTCAGTTTACAAGAGAAATGACCCAGGCAGAAATGACGAAGCTCCAGCAGACGCTCAGCAATGCCGATTTGAGCAATGATGACAAGCGAAGAGGTGTTGCCTCTATCATCCAGGCAGCGACAGTATCTCAGCAGATGTCACAGAACTATCAGAAAGGCGTTGACAATCAGCAGGACAGACAGGAATCTGTTCAAATCAAATAATGAAGTAAAACAATAAGCCAAGTTTATTATGATTAAATGTAACGTAACCGTATGCGGCACGGTGTGCCGCCAGGCACAGATGCGTGCCAACAAGGAAGGTAAGCAGTTTATCTCTTTTGGAATCAGCGTAGTTGTTCAAGCCAAGACCGGTATCAATAAGACTGTAGAAATCAGCGTAGCCAAGGATGGTGACAACCAGGCAGAACTGGTCAACTATCCATTAGGTTCCCGTATCGAGGTGGCAGGAGTTCTTCAATTCCATAAGAAAGGCGATGCGCTTTACCTCAATCTCTCGGCTTCGGGAGTGAATACATTCAATGCTGGAACCCAGGACGCAATCACCGGCACCATCGAGTTCAGAGGAACTATCGGTAAGCAGGTTGAGGTGAAGACTGACAAGAAGGGCAAGCCTTATACCCTATTCTCTGCCTACAGCAGCGAGAAAGACGGTGACAACTATGCCTACACCTGGATTCGTTTCATGCAGTTCGACACCACAAAGGCAGACTGGGTACAGGCAAAGGCAGGCATCAATGCCAAGGGTGATTTGCAGGTGGGAGCCTACAACGACCGCCTTGACCTTACTTGTCGTATCACCGAGCTTACTCCATGGGAGAAAAAAGCTGTATCCACCAACCAATAATGAATGATTATGGCTGATTACAAGAAATATAATACTGATGGCCGTAGCAGTGAAGACCGGGCTTTGGACAAGTTCGCCGAGATGATGATTGAGAAGATCAACACTTTGCAGAACGACTGGAAGAAGCCTTGGTTCACTGAAGGCTCCCTGACATGGCCAAAGAACCTGTCAGGACGTGAATACAATGGTATGAACGCCCTGATGCTCATCATGCACTGTGAGAAGCAGGGTTATAAGTTGCCTGTGTTCTGCACCTTCGACAGAGTGGCCGGTCTGAACTTCAATAAGGACAAGCAAGGAAAAAGACAGCAGGTTAAGGACAACAATGGTGAAGCTTTGCCCCAGGTGACAATCCTCAAAGGCGAGAAGAGTTTCCCTGTTTTCATCACGACTTTCACCGTTGTGAACAAGGAGACAAGAGAGAAAATCAAATACGATGACTACCGCCTGATGTCCGAGGAGCGACGCAAGGAGTATAACGTATATCCTAAATTGCAGGTTTACAATGTGTTTAATGTGGCGCAGACCAACTTGCAGGAGGCTCGTCCGGAACTCTATAAGAAGCTGGAGGCAGCTGCAGGAGTAAACAGACCTTTGAATCAGGGTGATGACTTCTCTTTCCCTGCCATGGATAAGATGATCAAGGAAAACGGATGGATCTGTCCTATCAAGCCTGTCTATGGCGACAATGCCTACTACAGCATTTCGAAGAATGAGATTGTCATTCCTGAGAAACGCCAGTTCAAGGATGGAGAGTCCTACTACACCAATCTCGGACATGAGATGGCTCACTCTACGGGGGCAGAGAACCATTTGGGCAGATTGAAACCTGCATCTTTCGGAAGCGCAGAATATGCCCGTGAGGAACTTGTTGCTGAACTGAGTGCCGCTCTGGTGGCCCAGCGTTTCGGTATGACCAAGCACTTGAAGGAAGACAGTGCCAGTTATCTGAAAAACTGGTTGGACAGTTTGAAAGAATCGCCTGAGTTCATCAAGACTACGCTTACCGATGTGAAGAAGGCTTCTCACATGATCAACCAGCATATCGATGCCATGCAGCAGAAAATAGACCAGGAACAAAGTCAAGAGGCTGAGCAGAAGCAGGAGAAAGCTCCAATGATGTATTACGCATCAGTGGCGTATCTCCAGACTACCGATGCTACAGACCGTCTCGACAAGTTCAAAAATGACGGCAACTACGATGCACTCCTTACTGAGGCTAAGGAATACGACCAGGGTGATGCTCCTGACCTCTCCAAAATCAATCTCTCACCAACTAAATACCGTGGCGATGACCTCCTTGTTGAGGATGAGCATTATGCTGTGGTATATAATCCGACTGTTGGAGGCACATACGATGTGATGCGCAAGGTAAGCGCAGAGGAAATCAAGGATAACATCATCCGCTACGGTCTCCCAGAGGATGCAACAGACGACGTAAAGGAAGTTGCCAAGCAAATGGAAAAAGAAGAGGTTGTTGCTCAGGAAGAAGAGCAACATTACCATCGAGGACGATAATTCATCCCATTCAAAAAAAGACAGTCACTTTGTTGGCTGTCTTTTTTGATGCAATAAATATGGGGAATTACTTTTAAGCAGTATTGTAAGAACAGCAATAAAAACGAGTGCCCTCCTACCGAATCTATAAAAATGTCACTCAATGTCCCCCAAGATGTCCCTCAAGATGTCACCCAAGGTTTCAATTAAGAAATTGCTTAATGAAAACGGTTTTGAAAACAGACAAGAATTACGCTAACAATCTGAAACACAAACGAATAAAAAAAACAACCCAATCAATATCGCTTGCAATTCTGTTTGCAGTTCCGTTTGCAGTTTCATTTTTAAAACAAAATCTGCAAACAGAAAAATACAACTGTCAGAGATAAATGTCCCTCAAATGTCACCCAAGATGTCACCCAATAACACGTTTTAGACAGATATGACCAACATATAATGATCTTGACTCAATAGCGTCCGCAGTGCGGACGTAATTCTCTGTAGGGCTTCCTAAATCTTTTCTTGGCTCAGGGGAGATTGTCCATGGATAGACACTTCTCCTAACCAAAATATTTCTCATTCTGATTTACGATTGAATCTCTGAATTCGTTCTTTGACTATTCGTAAATAGGTACGTTTCATCTTGTCATTCAAAAAAGAATTGTTGGTCAAACGCTCTACTTCGTCAGGCAAGACAGAAAAAGAGTCAAGAATCTTTTCTATACGCTTCTTCTTCAGACCGATAAGCTCGCCAAATCTCTCAAAGTCCAGACGGCATGGATGTCCTGTTCGCTCATACACATCACTTTTCTCCAGAGTCAGAGAAAGACCACCATTCAAGCCCAAGTCATCGCCCTCGATATGGAGACAGGTGTTCATCAGGTCATAGGCGGGAGCAAGCTGGTAATGCTCGCCAATTCTCATGATAGAGAAGTTTTTCAGATGGTCATCTCCATTACCGTAGATGTAATTGAATACAACCAACTTAAAGAAACGTTCCATGGCTATCATCCAGGCAGGAATATATCGTTTTATTGCATAGGCAATATCCTCGAAGCATCCATCATATTTGAAATAAGTACCTTGCTCAGCTTCATTCTTACCAACCAGAGAAGCGAAATCCTCCATGAGGAATTTGCTTCCGTCCTTGGCTATATCAAACCGCTTAGTGATATATACCATATCGCCATGAGGGGTAAAGCAAAGGCCGTTTTCTGCTGTAATGATACCATATACCTGTGAAGCTATCTGCATGGTAAGATGCTCGTTAGCAGGAATCTGCTTCCTGGTATAGAGTGTGTTGTCCCAAGGTGCCGGCTTCAGGATATAGCGAGAGCGTTCATCCGTCTGCGAGATTCTGATGATTCCATTCTCTATCACTGCAGGAAATTTCTCCTGAGCTCCAGATACGGAGATACGTCTCATGGCAATCATAGTCTCTGATGTCTTACTGATTTCATCTATTTCAAAATCAAGCAAATGCGACACTTTCTGACCATCAAACAGTTTTTTGCAAGCTGTAGGAGAGTAAGTGGAAAACCCATCTGCAAGGGTGGATGGGCAATGATTGAATTCTTTCATGATTCTACTTCTTTTACAGTTATTGCTCCTATCGTATCATGGGTTGCTATCTTCAGAAGAAGTCCAAAGAAATCCTTCTCATCCAAGCGCCAACTTCTGCAGACTATCTTTCTGTTTGCTCCTTCTGGAAGCATATTGGTAAAAACCGGGAATAGATAATCAGACTGATAAGGCTCTTCCCTGAAAGGCATGGTAAGTGAGACAGGATCATGGGTCCTATCCATCATATACTGCTTGTCGTATGTGAAGGTATAACCTCTGCCAGGAGTTGACTCCTCTAAGAGTCCTGCTTCTGTGTCGTGGCAATAAACGATAGCTTTTCTCATAACTTACTTTATTTAAACTGTTTGACGAATCTCATATTTAACCTCCATGCCAAGGATATCCATGATTTTTTCAACCGTCGATAGAGAAGGGTTTCCTTTACCGCTCTCTATTTGCTTGATGGTAGAAATGGCTATCTCAGACATGTCAGCAAGGTCTTGCTGGGTAATTCCCAAGGCCTTACGCTGCAATTTCATTACTTCTTGAATTTTCATATCAAGTAGTGCATTATATTGTACTTTTTGTGCAAAGATAAGAAATGTTTTTGGATTAAACAAGGAAAAGTATCATATAATGTTCTTTTTATGAAAAATTATAATTTCATGAGATTTTATTTTGGTAAGGAGAGGTGTCACTTGTAAAGTGAGGTTAAGATGAGATAAAGTGAGGTTAAGATGAGATAAAGTGAGGTTAAGATGAGATAAAGTGAGGTAAAGGTGAGGTAAAGAGAAAAGATGTAATGGCACTCAAAGTGGCACCCAAAGTGGCACCCAAGATACCCAAGATACCCAAGATGATACTGAAGATGATACTCAAATGATACCCAAGAATAAATAACTGCCATCCAGTACAATTCAGTATCTTCCTAAAACAAAATTAGGGAGTTTACTCATCTCGAGCAAACTCCCCATGGTGTATGAGAGAAGAATTTTAGTGCTTTTACTCAAAAGCTACATTCAGTATATATTATGTATATATGTGTACATGTATTCACGTATTCATGAATACACGTTTCAGCCTATTTCAGCAAGACAACGGTTGTGAAACGGTTTGCCTCATTCGCCGCATATTTGTCTATACCGCCTAAGTTGTAGGCTTTAATCTGGCTCTTATCTACACCTCGCTTGATGAGTGCCTTGGCTATGAACTTGGCACGTCGCTTACCCAAATCCTGGTTGCCGGACTGAGTACCTGTAGCACTATCGGCTGCACCGGATATTTTAATCTTCAGATTTTCCTGCTTGGCCATCTTCGCAATGTCGTCGAGGTTCACAAGCTGTGACTTGTCAACCAATTTATCAGTGTTGAGCTTGAAGAAGAAATACACCGGAACACCGATGCTTACTTTCAGGTGGTCAGAAGATGAAAGGGAATCTGAGCGATAACCATCAGCATTACCTGCCATGTTGCCATCACCGCTGCCCATTGCACCCTGATTACTGTTGCCATTCATCGAAAGTCGGGCACGGAGGGAATTGAGACCGCTGTAGCTGTTTTTCGGATAGACGGTTTTGCCATCATCATTTCCTGCGAGTCGCTTTTCCAGATGAGCATTCCTATCCCTCATGTAGGCTATGTGGTCCTGAAGGGCGAGATTCTGCTCGATGTAAGGAGTTGCATCCACTACTCGCTTCCACCCCGTCTTGCCTATCGTGAAGGACAGACCGGCTAAAACGGAAATCATGTTGTCGCCAAACCTGGTTGAAGTTCCGATGCCGTCAAAGTTCCTGGCGGTCAGCATTCCACTCACCTCTCCTACGAGATGAACTCGGTCGCTGATGCGGTAACGGGCTTCCACGCCATAGGTGAAGGCAAACGGATGACTGCCACTTGAACCGCCCTGACAGGTACAGTTGTTGATCCAGTCGGAATTATGAATCATGCCGACACCTACGAAGGGAATCACATCCCAAAGAGGGATTCCGCTTTCGTTCTGACGGATGCCAGAGGTGATGTTGTACAGAAAGTCTGCATGGACAAACTGATACTTCATCGTATGGAACTCTGCATTCTTGAAGCTGAGTCCCTGAAATCCTATTCGTCCACCGATTGCGGGCGTGAACCATTTGCCGACTCCTATCTGCAAGAGAGGAGTGACACGGTCGAACACGTCACCGCAACCAATGGGCGTCCCAAGAAAAGCTGAAGCCCCGCCCTTTGCTTCTATAAACCAATTTCTACCCCAGTTGGCTGCTTCGCTTACATGCTTGAGATATGTAGGATTAACAGGCATGAGCATCTGCTCCTGACTGTATAATTTCTGGATATAAAGACTGTCAGAACCCTGTCCGGCAGTTTGTGCCGAAGCTGTCATTGCAGCCAGGCACATCATTGTTATTGATAATATTTTCTTTCTCATGTTGTTGTCTTTGATGATTGATTACTTGCGTAAACAAATGAGCATAGTGTTACATCTTCTTTCTTCTTCCGACGGACGGAGCGCACATCTTTCGTGCCATTGCCAGGCATCTTCTTGCCCACTCCCTATCGTCTTCATCCGGTCGTTTGCCCCATCCTGAGCCAGGGCTGCCGCCTCCACCTCCATGCGTCTGAGCGATGGTCGTTGCATCATCCACGAAACCGCACACGAGGTTTAAGGCTACCTTGACAACATGGTTTCCGTCTTCTGCCAACTGGCAGAGAAGCGTGCCGTCGAAGTCGAGTTTCACGCTGTCAGGGAGATTCGGGAAGCGAATAGCAAACTCATGTGCCATGGTGTCGAGCATCACTCCGTTGAGATGGTAGCTCATGTTGTGAGCCCAGGAAAGTTCAGACTGATTGGCTTTGTCTTCCAGTTCACTCGCCTGCTTCTCAATCTCTTCTTTGTCCTTGCGGAGGGTGTCAAGCAACTGGTTGGTCTCTGAAAGTTTCTTCTCCTTGTCTGCCAGTTTATCTTCCACCAAAGCCTTCTGCTGTTCAAGGCTCTGAATCTTACGAGCGATGTCGGCACTGATGCTGTCGCTGTTGGCTTGCAAGGTTCTCAGCGGTTTGAGTTCAGCTTCGAGGCGGTCGATTTCAGCCTTCAGATTCTCTATCATAGAGGTAAAGGATTTCTGCTTCTTCTGGGCGATGGAGAGTTCCACGTTCAGATCTTCGAGGGCTTTCCGGGTGTTCAGCATCTGGGCTTCGAGCGTCACGCACTCGTTGGCAAGCCATCGTCGATACTCTTCCGTTGAACGGTGACGTGCTCCTGTCTCTGATATCGACACCCCTCTCGTGAGTCCCCATTTCTCATTGACCTTGGCCAGTTCATCGTGCAGGGCAAGAAGATAGTTCTTGTAATCTATGCGGTTCTGACCATGGAAGATCTTCTTGAAGGCGAACCTCTTATCCTTGTCTATCGGCAGAAGCGCACAGTGGACGTGCGGATTTTTCTCATCGCAGTGGACGATGAAGGAGACGATGTTTTCCTCTCCATATTTATCTGCCACAAAGCGGAAGATGTCCTGTGCCCACTTTTCTATTTCTGGCATTCGCCGGATATGCTCGTTGCCACCCTTGCTTTCAAAATCTACCTCTTGATTACCAAAGGCAAGCTCTCGCATACGTTCCGTTGAACCGCCGAAGATGAAATTCACCACGGTTCGGAAACGTGGTTCTGCCAGTCCTTCGTTGGGGTCTTTGATGCCACGTGAGGCGAGATTTTCTGCCATGCGTCTGGTAAGTGGACGGCTCTTGTCTATCGGGGCGACAATGCCACCTGGACGGATCTCGAAGTTAAGATGCTCACGGCTACGGTCGTAGTTGCCTTCACGCATGGCCTGGTTCCATCCCTTCTCCGTCCAGTCTCTCAACTCCTCGTTGCCTACCGAAGCAAGACCTTTGGTAACCTTGATGTCCATGACCTGTTTTGATGATGTTCCCATATCGTTTTCTTTGCTATAGTCCTTACTCCAGGAGCCTTTTTCAGTCTTGGCAACACCAGGAAATCTGACCCAGCTTGCTGTTTATCTGGTCAGCCCTCCCGACTACTTCAGTAGGTCGGGGTATTAGGCTTCCCAAGACTGAAAAAAAGTGGCACGTGCAAGCACGCTGCCTCACGTTGCTTGAAATCATTCAGCGATGTGCTAACGGGCGTGCTGATCGCCATCAACGTGCCTCGCATGGAATAAGGAGAATATGACTGTTGTTTTTAATCGTCGGAAGATTCCGCAGGCGCTACCTTTTCGGATGGCTCCCTGGCCTCAGTAAGAGGACGAGGGGGATTCACATAGTAGTTGGAAGCGGAGCAGCAGATGTAGTGCTCGAAGATGCAATCCAGGAGTACTATCTCCGCTTTCGAGTATCGGGTTGCCACTTCGTCCATATAACTCGGCTTGGTGTTGCCACTGATGGCTTTAGCCAGAATGCCAAGAGAATCGATCACTTTGTGCCAGTCCCAGACATGGTCTTTTCCGAAGAGCAGGCTCACGGAATCTGAAAGTTCCTCAGGCAGTTCTTTCTCCTGATTGAGATAACGGAGGATGGAAACTGCCAGTGATCAAACACCTGGGCTTGCTGGTTGAGTACACGCCTGGCAGGAATGCCGCCATATCCTTCCTGCTTGGCCATGTTCATCTTCAAGTCGTAATAACGGCTGTAGGAATCGGCTACTTCCCTGGCGGTGGCTCTGCCTTTGATGAAGCGGATGAACTGCATGGCGCAGAAGTCGAGGATGTCGTCCGGACTCTCGATAAGAAGAGAGAGACGTTGCTCCAGGTTGACAGAGAAGATGAAGCTCTTGGAGTATGGCTCTACGGAAAGCTGACCAAGTTTGGTGAGTCCAGAGATAAACTGGCGAACCGTGGCACACTGCCATTGCCACTGACGGGCAAGTTCGGAAATGGTGGCAACAAACTGACCGGGCAACAGCTGTAGGGCTACATCGGTTCCCGGAGACTGATAGGCTCCTGAGGATGCTTTCGAAAGCAGGTCGCAGTAGGCTTCCAGCTTGCTGTAACGTTCCTCTGCTTTCGGCTTCAGAAACTCCAGCAACGAACGGTCAACACCTCTGCATCTGTCTGCTTCGGGTGTCTGTTGATTGTGATGATGAGTCATTTGAGTCATTTTTGATTTTGGAATGTTGAGCAAGTGGATATTGTATTGTGCCAGTTGTAAGTGGCATCTAATAGTAATTTTTGATAATCAGCGCAAGCAGATCCTTCGGGTTGTTGATGACCTCAGGATGGCTCTTCAGCTGAAGAACTCTTTCAGATGGATAGAACACTGCTGCCACGCTGACGGTAAAGAGGAATAGGGACATGCTGTTCATATAAGGTAAGGCGTAGCAAACCATCGAGAGCAGCAAGGTGGCGAACCACAGTCTTTTCCTCTCATGCAAAAGATGGAAGGTGCTTTCTGCGATTTTCCTGTTAAGAAGCACCAGGGTCAGGAGTGTTGACACTACGACAGAGAGATTGGGAGCCGTGACATGGCAACACCAGTTGATGAAGATAAGCATCAGCACGACCAGGTAGGCATAGAGATTTCTTGCGCTCTGAAACATGGTCATCTTCCACATAAACCGCTTCATGAATCCATATTCCTTCCTGTAAAGACAGAAGAATGCTGTCAGCAGGAGGAAGGGGAAAGCAAGCCGGATGAGGGTTAATATCTGTATCATATATTCATTTATTTTACTTGTTATTACCTTTGTCGAGTGATTCGAGTCGCTCGGCAATTCTGTTGTTTAACTGGATGTTATAACTGGGCGACATCTGGTCTATTGTCGGGTCTTTCGCCAGTTCTTCATCAGCCTCGATGAGAAGACGGAGATAGAGATCCACATTGGAATTGTGGTCTAACTTCGCCGTTGGAACGGCTGCCGATGTATTAACACTTGTATCTATCGGCTGCATCGTATCAGGGTCGATGTCATCTGGAAGCTGATAAGCCGTCTGAATGCTTCGCATTACGAAGATGCAGAAGACTATCATCAGTCCGACAATCGCCTTGGCCATGATGTTTAAATCAAAGAGCATCAGAACAAGCACCATTACCAGGATGGCTATTATATAGAATGTATATACTTTTCGTTTAGTACTCATAATCGCTTAATTCAAGTTTGATGATTCCGAAGGATGCTTTCTCTATAATGTATTCGACATCACGCCGGGTGAGAGTGCCCTTCTCTACTCTACCCTTGGCGCTTGGATCTTTTTTACAAAGAGCTGCCAGACCCTGGTTCAAGTCGTATTCATTGATTTTCCAGGTTCGCTTCTTTCTGAAAGAGTAATGATCCCTGTAACTCTGGAGCGAGAGTCCCTTGTAAAACAGGGTCTTCAACACCCCATCCTGCAGGATTCTCATCTCTACCAGCAGTTCCGTATCTTTAACTATTATCCATGTTCTGTATCTTTGTATGATGTCTGCAATCAGGTAATACGTCTGTTTGTTCATCTAGAGACCGCAGTTGAAATCATTCATGATCTGTACGTGTTCTCGCTTTGCCTTGAACGTGCCACGACGCTCGTGCAGACGGAGGTCTTCGAAAAGATCTGCCGACATGAGTTCGATGGAGTTGTAGATTGTCACATTCAACTCGTGGATGAGTCCATCGGCGGAAGTCTTGCAGTTGATCTTGAACATCCTTTCGGTGACCGGATAGCAGTAGGCGCAGCATTCATGTCCGAACACCGTATGGACTGATGGCTCCAGATGGTAGAGAATGGCAAGGTCGGCATTCATTTCGAACATATCAATCACCTTGTCTATAGGCTGTGGGATATGAACTTCGTAGGGAAGAATGGCATAATCTTCATATGCCTTTATCTCGCCAATCCAATAATTGTCAATCAGCTCTGGCAACAGCATGGGGCCGGATGCCTTGAATTTGTAGATAGCTTCCTGTAACATGATAATGAAAGATTAGAGGGTTGATATGTAAAGACGCATCAGCTGGACTGGAATCTTGTTGGACACTTCCTTGTTGACAAGGTGCTTGCCTTCAAGTCTCGTAATGATGGCAGGATAATCCTTGGCGATGTCCGTCATCAGCTGAGCCTGCTCCGGGGTGAGCATGGTAATGGCAAGCGCATCCATCGAGAGATAAGGCTGCAATATCATCCAGAGATAGGCATTGGCTTGGATGGCATCTTTGATTTTTCCTCGCTTCAAAGCGTCACGGCAAACTTGGGCGTTGAGAATCAGACGGCGGTCTGTTCGCATCGACATGAGAACGAGGGTCTCAGAAGCAGGGAGCTTGTTCCTGGAAGCAGACTTGTAGATGGCAGAGCAGATGTCTGCCGTATGGTTCGTGATTTCCGTCATTCCGATGGATGAGCATTCGTCGATATGGGCGAGGAACGTGCGGAAATGGCGGTCTTCTTCATGCAGGAACGCCACGAGTTCCTTTCTTGACTTGATGCCATGCGACTTAGTGCTCAGCAGGAACTTGGAGTAGTTGGCCAAGGCTCTATGAACTTCCAGGTCATAGGCAGGCGATTTGTCCAAGGTGGCGAAGAACTTTAAGGCATTTTCCTTCAAAGAGCCGAGTTCCTTGTTGTCCTTATATAAAGAGGTGTGGAGCTTCACATAAGCCACATCGCTCAAAGTGCAGTTGCCAGTCATCGCCAGAAGTTCTGTGCGGATGGAGTCTGAAATCAGATCATACTTCATGGAAAGCCCACTGTGCGCATTGAACGAAGGATCCTTCCTGATGTAGTTCAAGACGGTGTCGCCATACTCGTGCCACTGGTTGATGAAGCCTGCAAGGTGCTCAGAATCAGAGTCTGAATACCCTTTTATCGTCTGAAAGAAAGTCTGGTATTGTTTCAACGCATCTTCAGAAGACTTGAAATCATATTGACGACTTCCACTGCATGAGGTAATCATGAGTAAGGCACATAAAAAAAAGCAAGTGAAAGAATAAACTCTGCTGAGTTGTTTTTCTTTCACTTGCTTTACTTTCTTTCATTTGGTTTTTGAGACCTGTTGCTGAAGAGTTACCGAGGCAACCGACAAAACTGTTCAACTGTACTGTATTCCTATTATCCATTGGCATGTAATTGAAAATTTTGCGTGCAAAGATACAGATAAAATTCCACATTAACGACACTACAATCAGACTTTATGTTATTTTATGTTTCATACTCTTTGCAGTATGATTATTGAAGATGCGCTCCTAATTTATAAATTAGGTTAAATCAAGTCTGCTGAACCAACAAAACCAGGCAGTATGAATCCATTTCTGAATATAATTCGTATCTTTGCAGAAAAATCGTGCCTGAGCAGGTGTTATCCTGCCGTAAAAAGGCGCATAACTATCAAGTTATCAGTCAATAAAACATTTTGATATGGCAAAAGTAGGCTACATCATGGCTACATCCCAGTATGACAAACTGGAAGAAGACCGCAAATGGATGAACGAGTTCGGTTGTGTAAGAATCATCGAAGAAAGTGATGATAACGAACGCCACAGACCGCTGTGGAAACAACTGATGGCAGCATTGCAAAGAGGAGATGAACTGGTGATTCCGAAATTTTCCAACGCCTTGCGTGGCAGTCGTGAACTGGCAATATTCCTGGAATTCTGCCGGGTCAAGGTCATTCGCATCATCAGCATCCACGACCGGATTGACTCCAGCAACATCCTGTTTCCGGAAACCAAGCCATCTGACGTGTTGGTAATGATGGGTTCCCTGCCCGACGAAGTCCTTGCTCTCAGGAAATCAGCAGAGCATGTAATCAAGCTGCAGGAGAAGATGATTGTGTCCCTGCCTCCTGTTTCTGCCAGCAAGATGCAGAAGCTCGACAGAGAGAAGACTGTAGTGAACCTCTATGTTGCAGGACATCCGATTGATGAAATCTGGAGAGCCAGCGGATTCAGAAGCAGAAGTTCCGTATTCCGCATTCTCAACAAGCACGGAATCAAGCTCAACAGAGGCAACCACTCCGGACCAATCAAGAGAAGAGACACAAAGTAAACAAGACATTGAAGATTAGAGCATGAAGAAGATATTATCCTACACGGATTCTTCGCCACGGGCAGCTGTCCGATGGCGAGAGCCTTGAAAGAGGCGTTTGAGGGGACGGCGGTGGTGCTGACTCCCGACCTGCCATTGCACCCCAAGGAGGCACTGAAGGAGATTCGCTCCATCATCGACCGGGAACAGCCCGACTTGCTTCTGGGCAACAGCTGCGGCTCTTTCCTCGCCCAGATGCTGGCTCCGGTGGTGGGCATTCCTGCCCTGCTCGGCAATCCGTATTTCATGATGACGGAGTTTCTGAAGGAACGAATCGGCGAGCATGAATACAAGGCACCGAGAAGGGACGGCAATCAGCGGCTTGTGATTGACGAGGCGCTGATTGGGGAGTTTGCGGAACTGGAAGCCGTGCAGTTCGACCATTGCAACCCCTATTATAAGGATCGTGTGTGGGGACTTTTTGGTGAGCAGGACACCCTGGCTCACTTCTCCCCTCTCTTCCTGGAACATTACAACCAAGCCTTCCATTTCCCTGGCGGTCATACGCCTACTGAGCAGGAGGTGAAGACCTGGTACGCTCCCCTTGCCCAGAAAATGCTGATGGAGTTTTCGGCAAAGGAAGAAAGATATTTCCAGCACTTTAAGGGCGGCAAATACAAGTTCATACATTCTGCCTTCGACTCCGAAACACAGGAGCGCATGGTGGTTTATCAGGCTCTCTATGGAGACCAAGCCTATTGGGTAAGACCGGAAAATATGTTCTTCGGGAAAGTTACGAGGGACGGCAGAACTTTTAATCGTTTCACAGAGATAGACATAAAATAAATGACAAAGATACGTTGCGTAGTAGAACACATTACCTACCAAAATCAGGAGAATGGATATTCCGTGATGAGGGTTAAGGTCAAGGATTATTCAGACCTTGTTACCTTGGTGGGCAATCTGCTGGATGTACCAGTGGGTGCTGTACTATTGTGTAATGGTGACTGGAAAGTCGATAAGCGATACGGACGTCAATTCGTATGCGAGACGTGGGAAGAAGTGATGCCTGCAACTGTATATGGCATAGAGAAATATTTAGGAAGCGGACTGGTGAAAGGCATTGGTCCGAAGTATGCTCATCTGATAGTTGAGAGGTTCGGTACTGATACCATCGAGGTAATTGAAGATGACATCGAACGACTATATGAAGTGGCTGGCATCGGTAAGAAGCGTGTAGAGAAAATCCGAGACAGTTGGGAGAAACAGAAGGACATCAAGAATGTAATGATCTTCCTGCAACAATACGGAGTAAGTACCGCTTATGCCGCCAAAATATATCGCCAGTACGGGAAGGAAAGCATCAACAACGTGAAAGAGAATCCTTATCGCCTTGCAGATGATATTTGGGGCATCGGATTTAAAACTGCTGATGGTATTGCCTCTAAGATGGGCTACGAGAAAAACGATTTGAGACGTTGCAAAAGTGGTATAGGTTACACTTTGAATGAACTTTCCAACGAAGGACATGTATATGCTATAGAAGAGCAGCTTATAGAAGCTGCCAAGAAACTGCTTGAAGCAGACGAAGAACCTATCAGACAAGCCATTTCAGAGATGATTGCTTCGGAAGATCTCATCCGTGAGAATGAAGCTATATATCTGCCTCCATTCTATCATTCTGAACGTGGAACGGCAAAGAAACTCTTGACCTTAATAAAAAGTCAAGGAGCAAATAACCTCGGATTAAAGGCTGATATTAAAGCCATTGAAAAGGTCTCTGGTATAGAATATGACGAGGTTCAGATTGCTGCCATCCAACAAGCGGTTCGCTCGAAAGTGATGGTACTGACTGGCGGTCCTGGGACAGGTAAGACCACAACTACGCAAGGTATCATTGCTGCGTATAAAACGGCAGGAATGAGGATTTTGCTTGCAGCACCTACTGGCCGTGCGTCCAAGCGAATGAGCGAAGCTACCAATATGGAAGCCAAGACCATTCATAGACTATTGGAGTTTAATCCACAAGATGGTTACAAGCGAAATGAGGAGAACCCACTGGAAGGTGATGCGCTGATTGTGGATGAGTGTTCCATGATTGACATCATATTGATGTATAATCTAATGAAGGCTATTCCCGAACACATGCGCTTGGTGCTTGTGGGTGATATTGACCAGTTGCCAAGTGTTGGAGCTGGCAATGTTTTGCGTGACATTATTGACTCCGAGAAGATTCCCGTAGTTCGACTAACCCGCATCTTCCGGCAAGCTCAATCCAGCAGAATCGTCATGAGTGCCCATGCCATCAACCAAGGGCATTATCCAGATACGAGCAACGGCAAGCAGACCGACTTCTTCTTCATCAAAAATGAAGACCCGGAACAAGTGGCTGAAGAAATAGTAAAACTTGTGAAGTATCGCTTGCCAAAGGCTTACAATCAGCCTTTAAGCAACATCCAGGTACTTACGCCGATGCAAAGAAGTGTGGTAGGTGCAGCCAACCTGAACATGATGCTACAGCAAGCACTCAATACAACTACATTGGGCATAAGCCGTGGTGGTACAACCTATAAGTTGGGCGACCGTGTGATGCAAATACGTAACAATTACGACAAGAATGTGTACAATGGTGACATCGGAACTGTAGAAAAAGTCAACATAGAAGACCGCACACTATGTGTCAACTTTGACAACAATCTGGTGGAATATGAAGCAACGGAGCTTGATGAGCTAACATTGGCCTATGCTTCTACCATTCATAAATCGCAAGGTTCAGAATATCCGATCGTGGTAATCCCAGTTTTGATGACTCATTTTGTGATGCTTCAGCGCAACCTCATCTATACAGGCATTACGAGAGCTAAAAAAATCTGTGTGCTTATCGGCCAGCCCAAAGCTCTCGCTTATGCAATACGTAATCTGACGGTAATCAACAGAAACACCAAATTGAAAGAACGACTGCGTGGAGAGATAGAAGCGAACAATGATTCTGGTCTCCACATCAGCAGTAGATACATACTTCCTGAGGAACAGCCAATGATGGCTGCGGAACCAGAGCCAAATCCAGACATTAGAAGTAATATCAAATGATCATATATATAGTAAGACTCAGACAAACTGCAGAGAACCTGCAAATGATTCAACAAGGACATTTAAAATAATAACAATATAAAGTACGAAGTATATGAAAAGTTTTGCACCAAAGCCGTGGTTTGCACCACAGCCTGTGCTGATTATCGGCACATATAATAAGGAAGGAGTTGCCAACGCAATGAACGCTGCTTGGGCAGGACAGTGGGACATGAAGGAGATTATGATCTCGATGGGAAATCACGTCACCACAGACAACCTGAAGCATGGCGGCGAGTTTACCGTTGCCTTCGCTACCAAGAAAACCATGGTGGCTTCTGATTTCGTGGGCATTGTTTCTGCCAAGAACGACCCGAAGAAGATGGAGAAGACGGGCTGGAATATCGAAAAGGCGACTATGGTCAACGCTCCTGTGTTCACCGATTTCCCGATGACCCTGGAGTGCCGCATCAAGGAGAAGTATGACGAAAGCGAAACCGGCTATTATCTCGTTGCTGAAATCGTCAATATTCTTGTAGATGAGAAGTATCTGGCAGAAGACGGAAATCCAGACATGGAGAAGATGGAGCTGATTGTCTTCGACCCTATTCATCATAGCTATATCCAGTTGGGCGAGAAAGTCGGTAACGCTTTCTCCGACGGCAAGGCTTTGAAATAATAGTCAAAAACAGAACAGAAAAGCAAGAAAAAGTTCGTTTTCTATTCCAAATTTTACTATTTTTGCACCATGATAATGGATTTAGAACATATAGGTAACATACCAGTCAGTACTTCAGCTATAGCTTCATTGTTTACAAACATTGAAGCAGGGAATCAGAAAGTACGCAGTCTTGAGGCGGCTCATAAAATTATCCGACTCAAGAAGGGGCTTTATGTGGTAGCCCCAAATGTGTCTCGTGTTGCTCTATCCACAGAACTGATAGCCAATCATCTTTATGCTCCTTCGTATGTGTCTATGCAGACAGCCTTACGTTATTATGGATTAATACCAGAAGCTGTTTATACTACTCAGTCTATGACACTAAAGCACTCCCGTAGTTTTGATACTCCTGTCGGGCGTTTTGAGTATAAGAACATGTCAAGAGAAGCCTTTTCAATAGGGATTACAAGCATCAATATGCAAAGTTACGCCTTTCTGATGGCAACACCAGAAAAAGCTCTCTGTGACTTAATCGCAAATCTCCGAAGGTTAATTTACGTTACCTGAAGGATGTAGAGAACTATTTGGAGGAGGACATCCGAATGGAAATAGATGATTTCAGGAATATGGACATAAGTATATTTGAGCGATATGCTCAGGTTGGAAAAAAGTCTAAATCCATAGAAACTCTAATTAAATATTTAAGGAAATGAATTTTCCAGAAATATATTCAGCAACAGGCATGATGGAGCTGATTCAGAAGATCGGCTTCCTCCCCCTCCTTGATAGCGGCATTGAAGGCTTCTATGCCGAAGACATCGTGGCGGAAGACTGCGGTTACGTAAGACTTCCTGAAGGCGGTTGGGACTGGCCGCTATGGAAATGGAAGGGCGAGATTGTGCAGGAAATGCCATGTATGTACGGAAAGTTCTTCAACAAGAAAGCAGGATTCATCAGCCAGAAATGGTGGCCGGACTTCTGTAACTACAGAAGAAGCAAATACCCTCGCCCAGATGATGAATCAATAGAAGGAGCCATTCTCTGCACGCTTCAATCTACCGGTAGTCTCATCACAAGAGAACTTCGGGCAGCCTGCGGTTTTACAGGAAAAGGAATGAGAAGCAAGTTTGACGGTTATCTCACCCGACTGGAAATGGCGACTTACATCGTGACCGAGGATTTCATCTATCCTCGTGACAAGCACAATCACGAATATGGCTGGGGTTGGTCGCTGCTGAATACTCCCGAAGATCTCTATGGCAGGGAGGCTTGCCAATGCAACCGAACTCCCCAGGAATCTTATCAGAGGATTTTCGAACATCTGAAAGAAATCCTGCCTGATGCTTCGGATAAACAGATTATTAAATTAATTGGATAAAAATGAGAAAGGAATCAAGAGCAATGGATAGCCAATGGGCATTGGAAGTAATGCACAAGGCTCCGTATATAACTGTAAGTTTCATTGACGAAGACGGCAAACCTTACGGCTTACCGCTGTCACTCGCATCAGATGATGATGTGAATTGGTATTTTCATGGTGCCTTGGAAGGCAAGAAACTGGAGGCAATCAAGGCTCATCCCGAGGTTTGCCTTTCAGCCGTAACCCATTGTGCGCCTACGGTTGGTCCGAAGGACGGCAGTTTCACCCTGCAATTCAAATCAGCCATTGCATTCGGTAAGGCAGAAATCGTGACCGTGGATGCAGAGAAGATTCATGGTCTCCGACTAATCTGTGAGCGTTTCCTTCCTAAACACATGGATGCATTCGACCAGAGCATCGCCCGTTCCTTGTCACGCACGGCTGTAGTTCGCATCACACTTACTGAGCCACCAACCGGCAAGCGCAAGCAGTATGATAAGGAGGGCGTGGAAATGAAATATGGCAGAATGGAATAAAGAGGCAATTGCTCCTTCTATGTTGCATTATAAAACAAAGAATTTATGACTTTACTTCAAGAAAGACTGTTCGCCATGCAGGATAAGCAGTATGCTGCTTTCCAAGCCAAACTGACACCGGGAGTGCCTTTGGAAAGTTTCATAGGCATTCGTGTGCCTGTGCTCCGCAAGTTCACAAAAGAATTTACAAAGGAGAAAGAATGCGAGGATTTCCTTCAGCAGCTTCCTCACGAATACTACGATGAGAACATGCTTCACGGACTCCTCATCTCCGAGGTGAAAGACTACGAAGAGTGCATTCGTCTGACAGACAGCTTCCTGCCATTCGTGGACAACTGGGCAGTTTGCGACATCATGTCTCCGAAGGTGTTTGCCAAACACAAGGAGGAGTTACTGACGAAAATCAAGACTTGGAGTAAATCATCACACGTCTATACTTGTCGCTTTGGAATAGAGACACTTATGTCTCATTACCTAGATAAAGACTTCAAGGCTGAATATCTTGAAATTCCTGCATCAGTAAGGAGCGAAGAGTATTACGTAAAAATGATGGCAGCCTGGTTCTTTGCCACAGCCCTTGCCAAGCAATGGGACGCAACAATCCCCTACATCGAGCAACGCCGCCTTGCTCCCTGGACGCACAACAAGACAATCCAGAAGGCAATCGAGAGCTACAGAATCACTCCCGAGCAGAAGGAATATCTGCGGACGTTGAAGATAAAATAATTATGACACAAGATACTTCTACATATTACGTTTGGATAGGTGGTTCATGTGATTATGGCCATAAAGAGCGAGCTGGTGGTGCTGCCGTTGTGATTGAGCATAACGGCAATATCATCAGCCGTGATGTAATCAGCGACCTTCACACTACAGAGTTCCGCATGATGTTAACCCTCATGGTTAAGGTAATGCAGGAAATACCGGAAGGTTCCGACATTCTCTTCCTGACCAACGCTGCCTATATTCAGAACTTTGACAAGACTCCAACGGCTAAATCTGCCAATCCGGACTTGATCATTCAATGCATCGAGGAAAAGAAAAGGCACAACTCTGTCGGGGTCAAGATTGTGCAATATCACAAAAGCCCATTGCTTATAGAGACCCATGATAGGGCTACAGAAGTAATGGCTAAGACAAGGAAGGAGTTTCATCAGAAAAACAAATAAATGTTTAGGGGCGTTTTCCGGTCATTAAGGTCACGGTCATTAAGGTCATTAAGGATTTCTGGTTATTCAAGATGCCATCAACAACCCTCTAGCATATAAATAAGGTTAAATCAAGTTCGTCCTGCAAACAAAATTCATTCATTAAATCACTTTTCTGAATATTTTTTGTATTTTTGCAGATATATAGTGCCAATATGGGGTTGAACTTGGCTTATCCCATAGATTCAGGCGCATATCTATCAAATGATTAGAGCATGAAGAAACAATAAAGAATACAAAATAAACGGAATACAGAATATGGCATATACAGACAACGATACATACAGACATATTCACTTCGCCGTTATGGCAATAGAGAGTGGAGCACGGAAATTGGGCATTTCCGGAAAGGAGATGCACGACCGCCTGCTGAAACAGGGACTGATTCATCGTAGGCTGATTAAACGGTATGAAGACCTTCATACCCAAAGCCTTGACTGGGTGGCAGACGACATTAGTGAAACTTTATTAAACTGGGAGAAAGAAGTATGATAACACTATATCATGGCTCTTATATACAAGTTGGTAAACCACTTGTAAAATTAGGAAGAAAGAAGGTGGACTTTGGGCAAGGTTTCTACCTTACCAAATTGCGCCAACAGGCTTCCTCATGGGCAAAAACTATTGCAGAGAGAAAAGGACGCAACGCCCTACCGACTTTATCTATATATTCATTTGATTATGACGCAGTAAAGAATAAGGATTATCGCATTAAAATCTTCGACAGTTACAACCTTGAATGGCTGGAATATGTTGTAGATTGCCGCAAAGGAGGTACAAAGCAAACCATGTATGACATCGTGGAAGGTGGTGTTGCCAACGATAATGTCATTGATACAGTAGAAGACTACGAGAACAATGTCATTACAGCCGAGCAAGCCCTAGGACAATTGAAATACAAGGCTGTAAATCATCAACTCTGCATATTGAACCAAGAGATTGTTGACAACTATCTGTCGTTTATTTCGTCAGAACAAATAGAAAAGGAGGATTGACTATGAGGGATTCTGTATTATGGCGCAAACAAAGCCGAATAATAATGATGCTGGCAGAAACTCTGCATATTGATGCAGAAAGGCACTCAACTTGTTTTACACTACTAAGGTGTACCAGCAACTGTCTGACCCGAAATATGGTTTACAGCTTATGAGCGATGATTATATTCTTGAAAATCTCATAGAAGAACTGAGGGAAACTCAATAACTTCAAAAATGGAGGCTTAATGTAAGAAGTTACGGAGAATATGAATTATCTCCGTAACTTTTTACATTTTCATCTTATATGTTTTTGGGAGCATTTCACTCCAAAACTATACAGTATTAGAAGTCACATGTATCTGGGTCTGAACCAATTCTGTCAGTTTTCAGCGATGCGATTTCAAGCATTTCCTGCTGAGAGAGTTCAAAGTCGAATACATCGAAGTTTTCCTTGATTCGGCTTGGAGTAACCGACTTCACCAATGGCAGCACGCCTGTCTGCATCACCCAGCGGATGACTACCTGGGCCACGCTCTTGCCATGGTTAGAAGCAATCGACTTCAAGAGAGGATTGTCAAAGACATTGCCTCTTCCCAATGGGCTCCATGCTTCCACGAGAATGTTGTTCTTCTGGCAGAACTCCACGCACTCCTTCTGAGTGAATCCAGGATGATACTCTATCTGGTCAACCATCGGACAGATGTTTGCCTTCGCCATTACTGGCTCTGCATGATGCTGCATGAAGTTGGAAAGACCGATGCTGCGAATCAAGCCCTCTTCATGAAGACGCTCCATCGCTTTCCAGGTCTCTACATTCAGCTGATTTGCATCCTTGCCAAACTGCAACTCGTTGGCTGGCCAGTGAATGAGATAGAGGTCTAGATAATCAAGCCCTAAATCGCTCAAAGTCTTGTCAAACGCCTTCAAGGTCTTGTCGTAGCCACGCTCTGTGTTCCAAACCTTGCTGGTAACAAAGAGATTCTCACGCTTGATTCCACTTTCCTTGATTCCCTCGCCCACGCTCTTCTCATTTTTATAGATAGCAGCAGTGTCGATGTGGGTGTAGCCTGCAGCGATGGCAGCTTTCACAGCTTCAACGCAGGTTGCTCCATCAGGAGTAAGAAACGTTCCGAAGCCCGGTGTAGGAATCTTCACTCCATTATTCAATAATATTTCCTTTTCCATAATTAAACTAATCTTTTAAATTTCAACTATTCTTTTGACGGTGCAAAGTTACTGACTTTTTCGCATAACAAAGTTCTGTATATTTGCATTATCATAGAGTATCTTTGCAATTTTTGACGATAGCGCTGTATCGGTACCAAGCGTAGCGGTGTAATCGGTACCATGCTATCACTGCAATCGGTACCGCTTGTATCGCTGCAAGCGGTACCAAGATTTCAGTTCTGCTTTTCAATTTGCAAAGGTAATTTATTTTTTCAATTTCTGGCGCATAGAATCGCCTTTTAACTCTATTTTACTTGCATTTGCCACCAAACGGTCCATAATGGCATCTGCCAAGGTAGGATCACCTATGTAATCATACCATTTGGCAATGGGAAGCTGTGAGGCGATAATGACGGACTTTCTTTCGTATCTCTCTTCTAGGATTTGAAGCATTGCGAGTCTGGTCTTGTCATCCATTGGCTGCAACCCGAAGTCATCCCATATGAGCAAGTCATACTTTTCCAGATTGGTTATCATCCTCAGGTACGACCCATCCAGCTTGCTGAGTGCAACTTTCTCCACAAAGCTGTTCATATTGAGATAGAGAGTTCTGTAGCCTAGCATGCAAGCCTGTCTTCCAAGGGCACAGGCAAGGAAGGATTTTCCGCAGCCGCACTTTCCTTGTATGAGCAAGTTCTCATGTCTGCGTATGAAGGCACAGTCGGCAATGGCGGCAAGGTCATCCTTGGTGAAGTTGCGGTCTGTTCCACAGATGACATCCTCTAAGAGTGCCGTATATCTAAGCTTGCTGATTTTTAGATACATGGCGGTCTTTCGATCTCGTCTGTCCTGCACCTCTGCATCCACCATCTTGGAGATGGCGACTTCCAGGGATGGGCGGTTCTGTACAGGAAGGCTGGTCATGGCCTCGAAGGAGGATGACATACCTCTGAGTTTCAACTCGTTGAGTTGTATGATGGTTTCTTGTAAGTTCATGTTACTATATATGTTTAAATGTTCATAAATGCCTCCGCGCCTCTCACATAGTCGTTCTGTGGCACATTTGAGACTGTTTCTTCCCCGTCAACTTGGTCAAGGTTCTTCTCCAATACGTTGCGGATGGTCGTGTAGGTGATGGATGAACAACCTGCCAGACGCTTGCAGGCCTTCTCCAGGCGCTCCTTGCCATACTTGCGCTTGAGAGACAGGACTCCTTGGCAGGACTTGTACGACTGCTCGACATGCTTCGTGCGATTGAGGATGGATTGGACTGCGGAAGTGGTGTTGCTGCCAACCAATGCTGCCTCCTCCAGAAAATAGGCGGCGTTATATCCCTGTCCGTGCTTGTAGGCAAGATGTTTGTCTGGCATATGCTCGTCAAGCGTGCTGTATCCAGATCCTTGGCGACGCTGATGGATGGCTATGCGAGAACTCCCGGAGTAAACCTCCACGGTATCTAAGTCCCACAGTACGCTCACCTTTTGCCCGACATACTGGTATGGCACG